>NZ_JASDDF010000039.1:0-41575 GCF_030407535.1 Pseudoalteromonas sp. APC 3224
CTTCTATATTTATGCTATAAACCCTTGTTCAAGTCCGCAAATTATCCGTTTAATTAGCTCACGTCCGCGTATAGTGTCAATAACAGATGTGGGCTTGTTATTATGGAACTGAATATGTGGGGTCGTTAACCAATGGTTCCATCTATTAACATCACCAAAGTAGGCAACACCAACCAATGATAGCTTTGCTAGCTCCAACATATTCTGACTTGCCGATAGATTAAAAGGCTTATTGTTCTTTTTATGGCGTTCAATTGTCTTCATGCTAACCCCAGTTGCTTTTGCAAGAAAAGTTAAGTTCCAGCAAAGGCTTTTCCTAAATAGAGTCACGTCACTAAATATTATACCTGCACTAACAACTTTAATTTCATCCAATGGGTTTGAGCTGTAGGTTATTTTCCCACCAGTGACTATTTTTATAAAATCGATATCAACATCATCCCTATTCGTATTGCATTCATTCATAAAAAACGCCCTTTAATAAAATATTGAAGATCATACTGCTTGATGGAGATTGAGTTAACAAAAAAATATTTACTTACTTATTTATTACAGACCATTTTAATATAGGATAGGGAGCTAGGCTAAAAGCCTGCACCCTACTATAAAAGCAAAGCTAATTTGGCGTTAGTGTTTAATATGTTTACACTATGCGTTAATTGTAACGGTAACTGGAACTGTTATAGTAATCGGGTTCAATATCCAGCCATTCGTTTTAAGTAGCCTGACCGTATCATTGTATAAATCCGTTCCTTCATTAATCGATTTTACTGTTACTAACAGTACAGCTTTTTGAGGTGTGATAGGGACTTTTTCCTCGGCTCTAATGGTTGACTCCATTTTTAATTTCCATGCCTGCACACTAGTGCCTTGTGGATATTTCTTTTTGTGGGCTTTAGTCGGTGACCATTTGAATGAGTTTTTTAATTGGTTTATTTCGTAAAGATCTTTCTTATTGCTAGGTAGTGGTGGTACCTTTCCTGAGAATGAAGTTTTAAGTTCGCCAGTAGCTTCATCCAGAATTGTTTTCGTTTCACCCATGGAGACACTGATGTTAACTCGGCTATACTCCGAACCAAAAGATTGATCTAATGGTGGTGAATAAACCAATGTCATTGCAACCTCACCTTTAAACTTACCTTTGTCCTGCACTGAAGAAGGTAAGGGTATAGGGCTTCTGTCAAACTCTACTAATCCATGTCGGACATCTACTTCAAACATCAAGGTAATTTGATTCTCTGAACAATATAGTAAACTATCAATATCTCTCGGCTTTCCAAAGCCTGTTGCGTATTCGTACCCGTTACAGTCTAGTACAGCAGAGTGAATAACAAGGGCTTTTACTTTTTCAGGTGTTGCTCTGATAGTTTTCTCGATCGATTGCCATGCATTTGCTGCGATTGATGAAACTATTGGAGTAGAAAAGCTTGTTCCTACTGATTCATATATTTTGTCTTCTGGGCCACAAGATAAAACGCCAATCTGAGCATAGCCGCCATTTTCTGTGCAGTTTCCGCCAAAGTGAATTACTTCAGGTTTTGGTGTAAACGCTGGCCCAGGTCCAATTCTTGAAAATGGGGAACATTGCCCTTCTTTTGATGCAGACTGAGGATTTTTTTTATGAGCTATTGAACCAACGGTTAGGGCCCTAAGAGAATCGCCTGGAGAAGACACCCTACTTTCACGAGTCTTGTCCTCGTCTGATCTATTTGTGGTAAACGTATTGTGATTTCCTGAAGCAACAACAAAGAGAATGCCGTATTTTTCACTTAAGTCATCAAGAAAGCAGCCAAAATCAGAAAAAGAGTTTAGTTTTGTAGGTTCATTGCGGCCTATCGATAAATTCCATATTTTTATATTTTGAAATTGCTCGACCGCTTCAGAAATCATTTCCATTAAATCATCTTCAGAGGCATTACCACTTGTATCAAAAACCGTAATATCAACTAACTTTGCCTGAGTGTTCGGAAAACCTTCTTCATGGTAATTCAGAGAGCTAGGTGAAGCTATCAGGCCTCCAACCATTGTTCCATGAGAAGTGTTTACTACCTCTTCTGGAACAAATGACTTTCTGCTAATGACCCATTTGTTGATTTGCTTTGATGTACGGCAGATTCCAGAGTCAACTACCGCAACTACAGGATAATCAAAGCCATGAAGAGGATCAGGAAGCATTGAACTATCAAGTGGTCCAACAGGACTTGTTGCAATCTTAAAATCTGAAGGGGAATATGTTGGCATTTCCTCTATTGATCTAACTGCGATATTTTTTGCTAAACTTTGAATAGATAGCTGATTCTGTACTTTAACAGTATGAAAGCTCGTATGTGATGAATACTCTTTGAAAGAAACATCCAAAGTCATCTGTGCTGTAGAGTTATTGAAATATTCTTTTATTCTTTCATTCTGACGCTCTTTTAGATGATCAAATAAATGAACTTTATACTTTTTGGCATTAAAATTGGACACTTCGAAGCTATTTACATGGAGCCGGTCATCACTGGAGAAGACACTAATTTCTTCTATTACGGCGATATCAGGCTGAATAGATTTAGCTGTAGACTGAATTCTCGTTTTTAATTGACTAATACCGTCTTCGTTCGCACTCACAAGTAAAACCCCAAAATCAGCAGTTCCTATTATTGGGCAGGTAGTGTCTTTAAATACTTTGTCTGGTCTGTGAGATTTGGCTAGAGCATTTTCTAGGAGCCTAATTTTTAATACTGCTGGCACATTTGGGGCGGTATTAAAGTGGTTGCGTAATTCAATTGCTGATTGCTCGATATCTGCTTTCAGTTTGTCAACCAGTTCTTTTGTTACCTCCCTAATTGGTTTTGAGTTCGGCTTTGGTGAAGGAACATCTTTAAAATCTTTTTGGGTAACTTTAACAGATTGAATTGGGTTGTTTTTATTGCTCATTTCCATTCCTATTTAGCAAATTAGATATTTTTCCTGTAGACACACCAAATATTTTTGATAGAAGTCTTACTGTAAATAACTCCGAGTTTAACTCTTTTAGAGTAAGCAGCTTTTCTGAGATATCCTTTTCTATCTCTATTACATCAGAATAACGAACCAATGCAATTCTAAATAGTAAGTCTTGTTCCGAAACCTGTTTCTCATCATTTAAAATAGCTTTTCGTTTGGCCGCAGTACAAATTTGGGAAATTAGAGCTCCTGAAAGCCCATTTGAGTGTTCAACAGCTTTTTGAAACTTCGCAGGTGCAAATTTAGATAATTCACTACGGAAAATCTTTTCTCTTGCTATGGATGTTGGGGGGTTAAGTCGAACCCGAAGCTCAAACCTTCTCCAAACAGCAGGATCTAATAATTGCTCATGATTTGTTGCAGCAATGATTAAAGTGTCTTTGGGAAGTGCATCAATATTTTGGAGTAAACTAACAACGACACGCTTCAATTCACCTAATTCATGTTGATCGTCTCTGGCTTTTGCTAATGCATCGAATTCGTCAAGAAATAAAACACAAGGTCGTTGAGAAGCAAAGTCAAATAGCGACCTTATGTTTTTTGAAGTCGAGCCTAAAAGTGAGGAGACTAAGGAGTCGCAGCGAGCAGTGAATAACGGTAGCCCAAGTTGAGCTGCTACATTATTTGCAAGTAATGTTTTTCCGCAACCAGGAGGGCCATATAGTAATAAGGATGGTGCACTACTCAATCCTGCATCAGCCAGTTTCTCAGCTTTAAGTGAAAACGAGATAAATTCTTCAATTTGTATTTTTGTTACAGAGTCAAGGATAGCTGAATCAGTATTGCCTAATTCTGGATAAGTGATGTCAGCTAGTGACATGTGACTATCTTGATCAACAGGAGAACGTAATTGATTTGAAATAGATGCTAAGTTGTAGCCTGATGCCAACAAACTACTAGAGATTGTATCACGTAATCTTTTTGCAGCTTTATGTTCACCATCAACCTCTAATTTATCAGCAAGAAACTCTGTGTAAGCTTTTACTTGATTAATTTTCCCAAGTACTCCCCCCTCAATTATTTTTGTTACCTCACGCGCATGTTTCATTATATTCGCCTTTTTATGAACGCTTCATGTTTATATTTGAACAAAATAGCATATATGCTCGTTAAATTCACTATTTTGTGAACGGCCTTGTGCTATGTGGTGAAGTGTATTAATTGATTCGGCCCGAGCTCATTTATGACTCAATTTGTTTCAGTCGAATCGCACTTTATGGCGTAACGAGTGAAGATAGTTATATAAATTATTCAGAAGTTGATATGTTTAGCGAACAAGAGCCGCCTACAGTGCAGGCTGTATTTAAAGAGGGAAGCCATAAGTTATTTATACAGGTTATAGCAGTAGCTGATGGGATTTTAGATACTACAGTGTGGTTATTATTATTTAGCATAAGCAAAGTAGTTAAGTGAAAGACCGATATTAATTTCAATGCAAAAAAGTAAAGAGGGCTTTCATATTATTGTTTTGCTTACGCTAAATAGTCTTGCTAAAGCCCACAAATAAGGTATTTAATCAGCTCACGTCTGGGCATCATGTTAATGATAGATTGCATTAGGTAACTTGACTTCAATAAAGGTAGTGGTCTCCGATTAAAGTGCTTTCTTAAAAGCAGCTCAATAAGTCTTTATTAAAGTTAATGCCACTAAGATTGTTATCTGTAATTAACTTTTTAAAATCATCAGTACAATAAATAGAAAGGCCTCCTTGCAATTTTGACTTGAAAAGCAACTTATCTTGTATTTGATTAGTATCAAATACTAACGTTTTGAGGCCATCCTCATAACCATCAAGATATGCTTTCTCTGTCAATGTTAAATCTTCAGATACAAAATTGAGTGTGTTAAATAAGAACATTTCTTCACTGTCAGTTTTTAAGGAAACGAACTCACCACAATTTATGATAGCTTCATTAAGACATTCATACGCCCGTCGATTAAGCACTAAAAAGGAGCCATATAGATTTACATCATAATTTTGTTTTTTTGCTCGTGGCTCATGCTTGCATTCAAACCCATCTGCAGATAATTCAAGTAAGGTTTTTTTCCCTCTTGGAATATCATCCATGACTACTTCAAGTATTTCATCAAACGACTGGCCAGTCTTATCAATAATTTGATTTGTCATCTCGACAATATCGAGGTCAATTACATCACATGTTTCTGTGGGTTTTCTCAGTAAGTACGTATTCATATACCTTTCCATAGTTCATCTTTTTCTTCGAAAATTTTGCTAGGTAACGTCCCTGTTTTAATCATTGTTTTCACATTGCGTAGTTTATTAACAAACAGCCCTTTGTCTTTTGTCATGCTTCCACCTAAACTTTCACCAATCCATGTTTCGTAATTATACCTATGCAACTTTCGGTGTGGAGGTGATTCTTTAGTGGCCCAGTCATTCTCTTTATGTCTCACAAAATTAATTAACCAAATGCCATTATGAGGGTCGTTAATACCAATACCGACCATATGCAAATTTAATCTTGCTCGTAATACAGCCTGTTTGTTATCACGCCCTGTACCAGGAATAATATGGTGTGCCTCATGATATTTCGTCGGTTTTGGTTCACCAACAGCAAAAAGAAATCGGGCTAAATTATTGGTGGTATTGGTTGTATGATGAGTTTCTTCAAGTAAAGCTTTTCGTGTCGAATGGCTTCTATTAACGCGATACAATTCAAGAGCAGACTGAGCAATCGAAACAGATTCAATCCTCTTCTTTTCTATTTGTAAATGCTCGTAATCTAAAGCTAATTTTTTTAATTTTTCAGCGTTTGGATCTTTTTTGATGCTTTCATCGTGATAACTTTTAGCTTTGAGTTCAAAGTTATAAATTGCCATATCTAGCGGAGTTGGATTTGCAGGTCTATCTGGTTTTGGGTATTCCCTTAATGTTTTCATACTTAATATAATCCTTTATTAATGTGACCCCAAATTAGTGCATACTCATGACAAATGCAAGAAATTCAGCTTTAAAACAGCTGTGACAATTATTGATTTGTATACTCTATAATACCCTCAATGATCATCACGATAGTACACATTAGCTGCCAGCTCAAGCACACAAAGACATCAGTTAATATACTTAGCTAGATGATCCGTAGACTCAGCTCTATCGGCTAGCTTTTATAATTAACTTATACTAACTTAATGATTGAAAATGTTTTAGGAACTACATCGTTAACTTTCAGGGAAGTCATTATGGTATATAAATTCGTACTGTTTGTTTTGATCATAGCTCCTTTTTCAGCTCAACCTCATAGTGGCAGAACTAACGCCGAAGGTTGTCATACTGATAAAATGAATAATGATTACCATTGCCATAATGAAGTAGGCGAAAGCGTTCCTACTAGAACACATCTCCCTCCTTTACCTGAAAACTATGCAACTAGTTTTAGTAACGCAAAATCCAAAGCCGAAAGAGAAGTTTATTACGACTATAATGCAACTTTTTATTGTCAGTGTGACTTTGTTTTTGACGATATAGATGATGCTGACAATGATGGAAATACCCATGAAACAATGATTGATGCATTGTCGTGTGGCTACACTCCCCGCAATCCAGTTACTAGTACTGGTAAACCAAATGCTCGTGTATCAAGAGTCGAATGGGAGCATATTATGCCGGCTTACATAATTGGTGGCGAGTTAGAACAATGGCAGAACCAAGAAAACTACTCAGAATGTCAAAAGCCCAATGGTAAATACTTAACAGGCCGTGATTGCGCATATGAAACAGTGCCTACTTTTCGTCGTGCTCATGATGATTTGGTTAATTTAGCGCCAGCCGTTGGAGAATTAAATGCAGATCGTTCAAACTTTCAGTTTTCTATAATTACCGGTGAGACTCGTAATTATGGCCAATGTGACTTTGAAGTGGATTTTAACTCTGATACAGCGGAACCAGCAGAGAAGGTGCGAGGAGACATAGCTCGCGTATATTTGTATATGATTCAGATGTATGGCGTATCGTTAAATAATAACGTTATACAGATTATCCAAGAGTGGAATGAAAGTGATCCTGTCGATGAATGGGAGTGTAAGCGAAACGTGCGGATAAAAAAATCTCAAGGGTATAGTAATTCAATAGTCGAAAAACTATGCAGAAAATGAAACTCATGAATGGATGGTTAGAGCAGTCGGTAAATATGTCGTAGCTCCGAAGCAGAGAACCTTATAAGTGCCACAGTAAGTATGCTTGAAAGGATAAAATCGGAGCAGAATGTTTAGATGAAATGCTGCTATTTTTAAGCAATAAAGAAAGCACCAAAAGAAGTTGTTATTTTAGATAAGTAATAATACTTACAACTAATAAAATGTTTTTAATGTATTTTATATTGAGGAGTTTCTATGGCAGTTTTTTGTGTAACTTATGATTTAAATAAATCTGGGCAAAACTACAGTGCGCTATACGATGAGATAAAGTTGTCATCGGGCTGGTGTCATGCACTTGATTCGGTTTGGTTAATATCTACAACAGAAAATGCGAAGCAATTATCGGACAGGCTCAGAAAAAAGATAGATGATAATGATGACTTGTTAGTAATAAAAGTAACTCGTGATTACGCAGGGTGGTTAGATAAAGCTACATGGGATTGGATCAACAAGCATGTTACTAACTAAAGTTGGGTTTAATCATTGGTAATTTCTCAAAAAAGTATAAACAATGGAGTGATAAACGTCGGAGGTCATTAAAGTTTAAAACTTTTTTACTTCCGAAGTTCGTTTATATTGTGGCTAGCAGAGGTCAAATGTGACAATAAAAATTGAAACTTAGGCGCTATAAAAATGGCTATTCAAATAAAGTAGACAACAAAGTTCGAAACTCACTTTTGGACAGAAACGCGCTAAATTATTTGCTCAAATTCGATAAAATATAAAAAAGCCAATGATGAACACGAATAATTAAATTCCTATCCCTTACCAATAAATTTCTTTACTATTTTTAAATTTTTAAGTCTATGTTTTAGTATAAAAATAGTTATTATACAGGTGAATAAACAACCTAAACCATTACAGAGGATATACATATGTTCATTAAACCAGGACCGAAAAGAGAAAATGATGATGGAACGCCGGATAAAAGACAACGTACTAACACACCAGATAAACATAAGCCGTTAAAACGACATGATCACAAACGAGGTGATTAATTTAAACCAAATTGTTTAAAGTTATTATAATTTTGTTCCCATTTTTTGGGAAAATAAACTCCAAGCTTTCTTGTTTTTTATTTTTCCCTTTATTTTTCCACTTTACTATCCAACTCATTACGGGGCAAAACCTTGTTAGAGAAAAGGCAAACTACGCAAAAATTAATGTCACAGCTTTAAACTTTAGTGTCATAGTTCTAATCTTTAATGTCCACCGACAATAGACTAGTTGTAGTCACAGCTGTTTACCAATAACTCCATTACACTATTTCGATGTAATTACAGTAAATCCTTATACATTACAATTTAACGATGTAATTGACACTAAACCCGGTGAAATATCGTTAGCGCATAATGGTGTGTTGTTTTTAGATGAGCTCCCTGAATTTGAGCGTAAAGTGTTGGACTCATTACGCGAGCCAATGGAAACCGGAACAGTGACGATTTCGCGCGCGGCCAGACAAATGGAATTTCCGGCGCAGTTTCAGCTTATTGCAGCACTTAACCCTAGTCCAACTGGGTGTCATCATGATAAACGGGCGACACCCGATCAGGTAATGCGCTATTTATCGCGAGTATCGGGGCCGTTTATTGACAGAATTGATTTGCAAATTGAACTACCAAGGTTGAGCAGCGTGGAGCTACAAAGTACAACTACAGAAGAAACCAGTGCTGAGGTGAGGGCACGAGTAGAAGCAGCTTATGCAGTTCAGCTTAAACGCCAAGGTAAAGTAAATGCGCGGTTAAATAACAAAGAGATGAGCTTGCACTGTGAGTTACCACCTGCAGAGCTGCAGTTTTTAGCCAGAGCCAGTGAAAAGCTGGCGTTATCGCCGCGCTCTTATCATAGAGTAATTAAAGTGGCGCGAACGATAAGTGATTTAAAAGGAGCACCACAAATCAGTTTAAATGAGCTTAAAGAAGCGCTTAATTATCGGGCATTTGAGCGTTTATTATCGCAGTTAACCCAACACTAAGGCTTTAAATTGAAAGCATATAGCCTTTACCGCGAACAGTGACAATACGTTTTTGATCTTTCTCATCGTTCAGCTTTTTACGTAAACGACCCACTAACACGTCTACTGTGCGATCGTTGGGGCTCCAATCGGGCTGGCCAATTTCTTCTGATATTTTTTCACGGGAAGTCGCTTTACCAGCATTACCAATCAAACAAATAAGTACTTTGTGTTCTGCTTCAGTCAGTCGTGATTCAATCCCACTGGCGGTAATAAGGGTGCGATTGTCTGGATGAAGTTTAAAATCGGCATATTCAATAAACTCTTCACTGTCATCGTCGCTGTGATTATTGGCAACACGTTTGTATAGGGCGCGCATTCTTAGCTCAAGCTCAAGTAAATCTACAGGCTTGCAAATATAGTCATCAGCACCTTGGGCAAGGCCTGCAATTCGATCGGCTTGTGAGTCACGACTCGATAATAAGATAACGCCAATATCGGTGAGCGTATTTAGTTCTTTGGCAAGTTGTAAACCGTCGCGCTTTGGTAGCACAATATCAATTATTGCCAAGGAAATAGTATTGCGCTGATTTACGCGGCTTTTAACAACGTTTAACGCATCGGCCCCGGTGGGGTCAACGTCAATAGAAAACTCGGTATTTCTAAAATGATTTTGGATGCGCTTTACGAGTAATTCGTCATCTTCAACCAATAAAACATTAATTGCCATAGTCTGTTATTTTTTTAGTTTCAGCTTTGCATATTAGCATTATTGATGGCCTGTATAACACAGAGAACATTGTTTTTCGGTAACATTATATTCCGAATAGGTCTAATAATATTGCATTTTGTAATGCGCACTTTTTTACTTCATCGACAAAGTGCGCATTATAGTTCTAATCTTTATACATTGAATCCCACCATTGTGGTTCATTTTTTAACTTTTTGTCAAAGTAAGCCAACATAGTGTTCCACCAATTAAATCGTTTATCGCGCGCAAATATTTGGTGATCTGCTCCTTTGTATTCTATCATTTCAACGTCTTTATTAAGCAGTTTTAGTGCGGTGTACATAGTTAAGCTTTCGCCCACAGGCACATTGGTATCACTGTCACCGTGAATAAGCAGTAATGGCGTGGTTACTTTATCGGCATGAAATACAGGGCTATGCTGGCTGTAAAGTTGAGGGTTATTCCACGGAAAGCTATTTTTTGAGGCTTCGCCTGAGTATAAATAACCCCACCATCCTTCACCCCAGTATGACGTTAAGTTTGAAATACCGGCATGAGCAATAGACGCGCTAAACATATCGGTTTTGGTGGCAAGCAGCATAGTCATAAAGCCACCATAAGATGCACCAAGGTTACCTACTTTACTACTGTCTACAAAATTATATTTAGCTAAAAATGCCTCTGTACCCTCCATAATGTCATCGGCGGTATAGTCGCCCCAAGCATTTACATGTTGTGCTGAAAAAGTTTGCCCAAAGCCCGTTGCGCCAGTTGGTTGTACAACATAAACCACGTATCCGTTTGCTGCCCATAAGTTAAAAGGGTAGCGCCCAGTAAACCCGCGTGTTACTGGTGAGGTGCCTCCATAATAATAAACAAGAGCAGGGTATTTCTTGGCTTTATCAAGATTGTTTGGCAGATAAACACGGCCAGAGATTTCTACGCCACGCTTATTGGTAAAGTTAAATTCTTCAAGCGCAGGAATAGCCGTATTGGCATACGCAATCGGGTTTGAATCCCAAATGAGCTCTACCTTGTTTTTACTTACGTCTAAGCGCTTGAGTTGTTGAGCGCTCGACGCATTGCTGCCACTAATTAATAACTGGGCATTGCGCGTATTTGAAAAGCTAAATTGCTGCACAATATCAAAGCCTGTATTTAACTTTTTAAAGCGCTGTTTACTCAGGTCAAATAAATACAGTGGTTGGGTATCTTTCTCTGTCACTTTGATTAGCGCATCACCATTGCTTAGTACTTCTAATGTGCCAATTGCGGGGTCAAACTGTTTGCTTAACGCCGTTACTTTTTTTGCGTTATCAGCTAGTAAATAAAGCTGGCCATCGTAATTATTAGCCAGCATGTTCTTTGGTATTGTTCTGCCTGCACCATTTTTAAAATCAGGGCCTGCAACAACATAAATATTGTTTGCGGCATATTTAGCTTGATTAAAGTTTTTAAACTTACCTAATGATTTTATGCTGTTGGATTTTAATGTAAGTTCAACCAGCTCAGTCTCTGGGTGAGTTGAGGCTTGCATCGCCATTATTGGGCGACTTATTAATAGCTTTCCACGGTTGCTGTTAGCATCTTCAAGTTGATGGCTCAATACGCCTTCGGTCAGAGCTTTGGTTAAACCACTGTTGGTATCGAGTAAATATAATTGGCTAACCGTACGGGCATAAGACCAACGGTCTTGTAAGCCTTTATGATGTTTAGTGAGGCTATTGGTTTCTTCAGATGATTTAGACCAGCTAAAAAGAATACTATTATCGTTGTAATAGCTAAAGTTGCTTGTCCCCTCAAGGCCTGAGGCTAAGGTTTTTATAGCGAAAGTTTTACGGTTTAACTGCTTTAATTCACCGTTGAGTAAATAAACTAAAAATTGGTTATCAGGACTCCAAGTAAATTGGCTAGGCTGCACTTCTTCAAATCGGTATACCGTTTGGTTATTAGTATTTTTAAGCTCGGTTGTGGTAATGGCGTTGTTGCCTGTTTTATCGCTGAAGCGCTTTGTTGTACTTAAGTAATACTTAGCATCAGGCGACAAAGACAAACCGCTAATAGTCGGGGCGTCAAACAATTGTTTAGCCGATAAGCGCTTGGTTTTATTTGTCGTTAGGGTCACGACGTCAGTTTCTGCTTTTGGCACAAACTCTAAGGTGACATCATTCCAATTAGCAACCTGTTGAGCGATGACAACCACGGTATGTGAGCCGTTATTTAAAGCAAGCTGATAGCGTTGGTTTTCACCAGTTTGCTTCTCACCATTGATAAAAATCTGGCCTTGCTCTATTCCTTCAATGTTTAAGGAGCCTTGAGTAAACCGGTCCGTTTCAATATGAAATTTAAGTGCTTGTAAACCGCCTAAAGTAAGCGCGTTAATTTTATCAAGTGGTTGCCACTTATGCTTTTTACCAAACACAACAAAGCTTTCTGCACTTGATTCAAGTTGTGCAAGCAGATTATTAATAATCACGTCGCCATGGGGGGTCTGAAATGGCTTTGCTTGCATATCTTCTGCAAGTGGGCCGATAAACTGAATTTTTGATTGATCGAGTGGGGCAGCTAATGCCGTTAAACTCAAACTACTTAATGTGAGTAGGGTTGCCAAGCGAGTAAAACGTCTTGTGTAACGATACCAAGGTGCGCTTAAATTCATTGCTATGCCTATTGTTATTGGAGATTTGGCCAAATATAACATGTATTGTTATGATGGCTATTATCATCGGGTATTTATCCAACTTATCGGAGAGAAAGTGACACTATTAATCGTTTACATGGTTACAGCGATTGTGATTTCGTTTTTGTGTTCAATCATGGAGGCCGTACTATTAAGTATTTCACCTAGTTATGTTGCATTGTTGCGCAAAGAGCGGCCGGTGCTGGCTAAACAACTTGAAATACTAAAAAGTAATATTGATCAACCATTAGCAGCTATTTTAACGCTTAATACTGTTGCCCATACTGCTGGTGCCGCAGGAGTAGGTGCACAAGCCGCCGTAGTATTTTCGGATGCAGCAGTGGGGATTGCATCTGCTATTATGACTTTATTGGTATTAGTGTTATCTGAAATTATTCCAAAAACCTTGGGTGCCAACTATTGGCGTGCTTTAACACCGAGTGTGACTTATGGTTTACGTATTTTGGTGTTAGTGCTTAAGCCGTTTGTATGGGCTGCACAAAAGCTAACCAATTTGATGGGGCAAAAGCATAATGAGGCCTATTATATTCGCCAAGAAATAGAAGCGATGGCCGATATTGGCAGTGAGTCAGGGGCACTTCATGCTGATGAGTCAGAGATCATTCGAAACTTACTGCATTTTAGGCACGCAAAACTAACCGACTTAATGACCCCGCGCACGGTTATTTTTAAAATTCATAAAGATCTTACCGTAAATCAGTACTTAAGCGAACATGGCTCTTCGTCATTTTCTCGAGTGCTAATTTACGACAAAGATGCTGACGATATAATAGGGTTTGTTCATAAAAACGACATTATGTTGGCATACCACCGCTTAGGTACAGACTACAAGATTAGTAAGTTGGTTAAGCCTATTTATACAGTACCGAGTACGCAAAACGTATCGTCGTTATTACAAATATTACTTACCAAGCGTACCCATATTTGTTTAGTGATTGATGAATACGGTGATGTGCAAGGAATAGTGACCCTAGAAGATATGATAGAGGCGCTAATGGGTTTAGAAATTGTTGATGAGCGAGATCAATCTACCAACATGCGTGCCGTGGCTAAGCAACGTTGGCATCAACGTTTAGCGGATAGTGAGCATATCGTCAGCGCCGAGGATAATGAATCTCGTTAGGGGTATTTAGTAAATATCAACCGGCAAAGGTCAGCAGACCTTAGTTATTATTTGTTTTAGCAGCTGTTTTTATCCAGTGTTGTGCCCACGAGATAAATTCAGCTTTTGCTTTTGGGCAACTAAACAAAAATCCTTGTATAGCTAAATTTGTTTGATAGTGCTTTAGATAGGCAAGTTCTTCCGGACGTTCAACACCCTCAGCAACAAGTTGCAGTTGCTCTTGGCTAGTCATATCAATCAATGAGTTGACCACAACTTGCGAAAACTTATCTGTTTCAATGTGGCTTATAAAAGAGCGGTCTATTTTTACTTCTGTAAATGGCAGCTGTTTCAGTTGGTTAATATTAGTAAAGCCAGTACCAAAATCATCCAGTGAGATACCAAAACCAAATATTCTTAATCTGTTTAAGGTTTCAAGTTGGGTATAGCTTGAAAGGGCATGTTGCTCGGTTATTTCAACAACCACATCACTGGGAAGCACGCCGTGCTTTTGTAATAACTGTAATAATTTATTAGGGCAGTTCAAATCATTTAACTGGCATGGCGACATATTAAATGACAACTTTAAGTTTTCCCCTAATTGTTCTTTCAGCTGCTTTAAGTCACTGCAGGCTTTTTCAAACAGCGTAAAAGTAATGTCATTGATTAAGTCGCATTGCTCAGCAAGGCTAATAAAACGGCTTGGTAAAATCACGCGTTCGTTTTTATTTGAAACAATACGAGCCAATACTTCAACACTTTGTATAAAGTTGGTGTTTATATTTATCTTAGGCTGGTAAAACGGTGTTATTTCATTATTTTTTAATGCGCTAACAAGTTTAGCTTTAGTAATTGGGCGCTCTTTTACAAGCGTATGGCTGTTTAACTGCGCTATTTTGGCAAGTAACATATTTACCTGATTTAATTGTACTGGCTTGGTAAGGTTACCAATTAAATGCACATTATGCTGCTTGGCTAGATCAGCTGCTAGGCTGATTATTTTAGGATCCATTTCAGAAATAATAACAATCGCACCGCAATAGCCTATTTCACCTAAGTTACGAATTAACTCCATACCATCCATTTCTGGCATATTCAGATCGGTAAATATGGCGTCATAAAAGTTTATATCAGGCTTTACTCTCTCTAGTGCTGTAACTGCGCTTAAGCAAGTGGTAACTTCTGGCATTTCGAGCTCATTAAAAATCGCTTTCATAACAATTAAAATGGCTTTTGAGTCATCAACAACGAGTATATTTGGCAATTGAGTTCGCATTGGTGTCCTTAGTAGTTGAAGCTTACTTCCTGTAATATTAAAAATAGTCGCTTGAATTGTTTTTGTCAGTATTTCAGGCATTTTTAGCTTACATTATCGCTAATAAAATGATGCTAGCTCACTCGTGTTTTTTTGGTGGGAAGGTATACTAGCGGCATAATTTATAATGGTTAGAATAATGATAAAAGTCGAACTTTCTCTGGCAGAGCAACCGTTTACGCTGATGATAGCAGAGCAGCAAGTTGTAAAAATATTTCATGATCAGCAAGCGATTGCATTTGAAAACCCACGTGAAAATTATGTCGAGTTTATGCTTGATGAGCAGTTAATTGGTATTGATAGCAACGAGGTCAGCCAGCAAAGCTTGGCGCTATATGTAAATAATCAGTTTGCAACTCAGTTAGCTTTACCTGTAGCAGCACAGGGCGCACCTAAAAAGGGGTTTTTAGGGCTCGCGGCGCTTGGCTTTAAATTATTTAAAAGTGCTAAAGTTGTTAAAGTGGCGCTAGCGAGCGCATCGGTGGCCGGTTATGCTTGGCTGTTTACCATTGATTTTGCGTTAATGCTGATTGCTTGCCTGGTGGTACACGAATATGGCCACGTACGAGCTATGAAGTATTTTGGCATTAAAACTAAAGGCATTTATTTAATTCCTTTTGTAGGCGGGTTAGCCGTTAGCGACGATAAAATAACTACGCGCTGGCAAGATGTGGTTATATCACTTATGGGGCCTGCCTTTGGTTTATTTACTTCTGTGCTTGGTGTAGTGCTTTATTACGCTACGGAAATGGAAATATTTGCAGGTGTTGCAGTGCTTAGTGCACTGCTTAATTTATTCAATTTACTGCCTATTTTACCGCTTGATGGCGGGCATGTACTAAAAAGCATAAGTTTCTCGATGCGCTCTTGGGTTGGTTTAAGTGTGTGCTTACTAGGTGTGCTATTTGGTTTATGGCTAAGTTACACCTTTGGTTTAATGTTATTAGTGTTCTTTTTATTTGTTGGGGCGCTAGAAATTGTGTTTGAATGGCGTGGCCGCCATTACTCACATTTACTGCCATTAGATAAATACGGCCAAGGTTTTTCCGCGGTAATGTATGCACTCGTTGTTGCAGGGCACATTGCGGTAATGATGCACTTTGCAGATTCAGAAAACGCGATATTAAGTTTACCGATGAAGATTTTATCAAGCTAAGTAAGCGCGGGCTGTAATATAAGTTACAGCCCGATTAGATTAATAAAAGCTCAATACCAGCGATATAAACACCCCAGTAATAATCAGCTGTACCACGCAAAACCCCATAATATCTTTTGCTTTTAGGCCCGCTATAGCCAATACCGGTAATGCCCAAAAGGGTTGAATTAAATTGGTCCAAGCATCTCCCCATGCTACAGCCATAGCAACCCTTGCCATATCTGCACCAAGCTCTTGTGCTGCAGGGATAACAATAGGTGCTTGTACAGCCCATTGGCCGCCACCGGATGGCACAAACATATTAACGAGTCCTGCACTAATAAAACTGTAAAATGGCAAGCTATCGGCATCCGCTATGGCAATAAAGCCCTGCGATATTTGTTGTGCTAACCCTGTATCGACCATAACCGCCATAATACCGGCATAAAAAGGGAACTGAATTACAATTCCCGCGCCACTCGGAATCGCTTGTTGTAGGCTATTTAGTAAATTGTGGGGGGTCTGATGTAGTGTGATAGCTAAAAATAAGAAAAGCGCTATCACGCTGTTGAGATTTAAGCCGCCACCTGCGATAAAAAAGTAATAACCTAAGTAGGCAAGTCCGAGTAAGCCAATGCCCATGCCTAGCAGTTTGCTTTGTTCTAAATGTTGCGCAGGGCGTGTTATTGTTACTCTATCGAGTAGAGTGTTCTTAAGCAGTGATGGGTCAATATAAACACTGTCTTTTTCACTCGGTAGCATGTAGCGGTTAACCAACGGCATAATAATAAATAAGCCAATCAGAATCGCAATGTTAAAACCTGCGAACAAGGTTTGCTCGGTGCCAATAATCCCCATTGTTGCCTGTGAAAAATGCCCTTCGCTGGCAATGGTTAGTGGTACGGAGCCTGCCAATCCGCCGTGCCATACTACAAAACCTGAGTAAGCACTTGCTACTAAGAGCCGATAATCTACTCGAGTCTGCTTAGCAATAGCCTTAGCAAATAAAGCACCAATTACTAATCCAAATCCCCAATTAAGCCAGCTTGCTAAAAGCGAAATAAATGTCACTAAAATAATGGCTTTTGGGGCCGTATTGGCAAGCGTTGCTAACTTTGTTAGTAACTTACTTATTAATGAGGTACTGGCGAGCATGTAGCCTGTTACTAATACCAACAGCATTTGCATGGCAAAGCTAAGTAAGTTCCAAAACCCGCTTCCCCATGATGTTATTACCTCAAGTGTGGTTGCAGGAGTCGCTAAATTCGCAATGCTCAAGGTAATAATAGTGAGCATAATGACAAATATAAATGGGTCGGGTAAGTAGCGCTCGACGAGCTTAGTAAACGGGCTGGCAACTTTATTGAGCATAATTAATAACGAGTTAGTGAAAACTTATTTGCTAATTAATCATGAAATCTTAGGATTAGCAAACACCGCTTTGAATAACCACTCAGTAAGGCAGGTTTTTAAAGGTTGCTGATGAGGAGAGTGTTACTAGCAAATATTTACCCAAGCAGATATTTGCTAGTTTTATAATTAAGCATTGCTTAACACATGTTTTAAACGGTTTTGTACTTCTTGCACTAGTAAGTCAGGCTGAAATTTTGATAAAAATGCATCACAGCCAACCTTTTCTACCATGGCTTGGTTAAAGCTGCCACTTAGGGAGGTGTTAAGTACTACATGTAAGTTTTTTAAGCGGCTGTCGTTACGTATTTCATAGGTTAAGCGGTAACCATCCATTGAGGGCATTTCGGCATCGGTTATCACCATAAGTAGTTCTTTTTCAACATCGCGGCCTTCATCGGCCCAACCTTTAAGCATATTGAGTGCTTCCAAACCATTACTGGCAGGAACAATTTCGATACCAAGCTGCGATAACGTATCGCTTACTTGCTTGCGTGCTGTTGGCGAATCATCAGCGTGTAGTATTTTTCGCCCAGAGAACTCGTTAACTATGGTTTCATCTAACACCCCATCAGAAATATTAACCTCATACTCAACTATTTCAGCCAGTACTTTTTCTACATCTATAATTTCTACCAAGTGCTCCACGTCGTCGCGCTGTACTTTAGTAAGTGCAGTAATGTAATGATTTTTACCGACTGAGCTGGGTGGTGGCATAATATCAGACCAGGTCATGTTCATTATTTGATCAACCTTACCAATTAAAAAACCTTGAGTGGTACGGTTATATTCAGTCACTACCAAATTACAGTCTTCACCATGTTCTTTGTGTGACATAGAAATGGCTTGGCGTAAATCAATCACCGGAATAGATTCACCCCTAATATTGGCAACACCCGTCACCTTAGGGTGAGAGTGCGGTATTTTGCTTAAACGGGGAAGCTTCACCACTTCTTTAATTTTAAATACATTGAGTGCAAATAAATGGCGGCTATGTAAATAAAACAGTAGCAACTCTAAACGGTTCTCACCTACAAGCTGAGTACGCTGATCAACTGACGCTAAAACACCTGACATAATAGACCCATTCTTTCCTCATAACTTAATAACTATAGTTTACTCTTATTTTTATTCATAACGAACCGTGAATATTTCGATTACAGTAAAACGTTGCTTAAGTGTTATGATGTGCAGTATCGTGTTACCAAATGATTCAAATAATCAATCGATTAACAAACAATTATGCATCATATTTTTAAACGTATTGTTGTGCTGTTGCGCAGCCATATTGATCAGGTGAGCTGGCAGTCTGTTGTAATAGCAACGTCTTTACACATGCTACTTACTTGGTGCTTATTATTTATGGCTAATGAGCAAGCACTACTTTCGCCAGGGACCTTTTTTTACTACTACACGGTAACCACTTCAACAGTAGGGTATGGAGATTTAAGTCCATCATCTGACTTGGGCCGTTGGATTGTCGCATTAATACAAATACCCTTTGGTTTGGCTTTATTTGGTGTCTTGTTAGGTAAAACAGGGCAAACAGTAACTTACTTAATTAGGCGCGCTATGACTGGTGATAAAAACTTTGCTCACAGTAGCAATCACATTATTATTTTTGGTTGGCATAATGCTCGAACAAAAAAAATGATCGACTATATTTTGGCTGATACTAAACGTACAGACCGCCGTATTCTATTGGCGGTTACTGAACAAATAGAGCATCCATTTTTAAGTAATGAGAATGTTGATTTTGCTCGTTTGACTAGTTTTACCGATTTGGATGAATTAGAACGCGTTGCCATTCGCCATGCCGATAAAGTGATTATTGATGGCCAAGATGACGACCAAACATTTACTACTGCACTGCGTATTAGCCGTTTAGTCAAAGAAGATTGTCACATTAGTGCACACTTTTTTGATGAAACGAAAGTGGAAATGTTATTAGAGCATTGCCACAATGTAGAGTGTAGTAGCACTAAGTCAGCAGAGATTTTGGTGCGCTCCATGCAAGACCCAGGCTCAAGCCGTGTTCAAGAAGAGCTATTATCTACTTTGCATGGTGATACGCAATTTAGCCTACAAATACCTAGTGATATAAAAACCATGGAATTTGGTAAATTATTTCATCATTTTAAGTACGATCATAATGCAATATTGTTAGGTGTAGCTCATAATTTAAGTGCAAAGAATATGGATTTAAACCCACCTCTAGATTATGCAGTGAATGCGGGTGATATTCTGCATTACATCGCACAAGAGCGGGTGTTAAGTGGTGAAGTTGATTGGCTTAGCTTGGAAAAATAATGACTGAAGTTGCTTTTTTAATTATTGTTTTATGTGCTTACATTTTTCCTATCATGATAATTCTTAACAGTAAGCGTAGCCAAGGCCATGAAAAAAATGGCTGGCTAGTTGGCGCTATCTTCTTTTCGTGGATAGCGCTGATTCTTTACTTCTCGATTGTACCCAAGCAAGGGCACGCCAAGAAAAAGTAAAGCATGAGTACCTTTTTTACTTATTCTAATTGTCTCAGCTTATGCTCAACGAGCGGGTCGTCTGGCACGAGTTGTTGAGCAACTTCTAATAGCTTAATAGCATCATTTGGGCTTTCGTCTTGATGCTTAATAGCTACCTCTATTAAAGGCTGAATATCAATTTTCTCTTGGTGCTCTTTAACGTGCGCTGCTTTTTCGTCGATTAAAATAGTGTGAGCGGTACTTAATAACGCTTGGCGATGTGCCGATTTAGCGTTGGCTTTATTAAGTTTTTTATAATAATCCTCTTTTAAACGGAGTGTCTTTGTTTGCAGCCTAAATTGCGCAATGTCGATTTGCTGATCACGAATAAAATCAACCGCTACTTGTTTATAAAAGCCAAACTTATTCAAGTAAGTAGCGTGAGTGCCGTGCCCCATACCAAACACGCGTAAGTGAGTGAGCTGTTTGTAGCGTTTAGCATGTTGGCGGTCAATACGATTGGTTGGATCGTAAATAATGTAACCTTTCGCATCCCCTAAATCTAAATCATGGTAGTCATCTTGCCAGTCATATTGCTGAGCAATTTCAGTACTTGAGCGATCATCCCAAGGGGCGATAAGTTTGTTTTTGGTGCTAACAGGATGGAAAAGCAGTACTTTATCGAGTTTGAGTAACTTAGCAAATGCACCCACAGCAAAGCCGCCACGGCTAAGCCCATAGCCTAACTTAGTTTTAAAAGGAGAGAGTAAAGTTGATAGCTGCTCAATAAAAAAGATTAAATTGCGGTTACGAAACCAATTGCTTTTACCCAAATGCTGAAACGCAATAATATTAACATCTTGCTTTTGCGCTAAATGATAGCCCCAAGGGGCAAAGTCTTCATTTAGATCGCGTTCTTGTATATCGGTGCCCGCAGGAGAAAAAGTAAAAAGCAGGGGTTTATTGAGGTCAACAAAGTGATACTTTACATACACATCACCGAGTAAATCTCCACCAGAGGCTGGTAGTTTTGCTTGCCTCTCATCATCGCTGAGAGTTAACCATTCATCCAACCAATACAGTAATTTCATTTTTCCTCCAGTAAAGCAAGCCGAAGATCATAACAAATTTGGCTCCATAAGAAAATCGAGCGGTGACATGCTGCGCTGGTGGAGTACTATTTTAATGAAGAAAGTGTAGTTTTTTTAGTGGCTTATGTCGCCATATTTAAAATTTCATGCCAATCATTTTCGGTCACTGGCATGACCGATAAACGCCCGCCTTTTTTAAGTGCTATATCAGTTATAGCAGTATTTGCTTTGATCGCTTGCAGGCTTACTAAACTACTCAAATGCGCCTGATAAGTTATTTCTACCACAAACCAGCGAGGATTTTCAGTGGTTGCCTTGGCATCGTAATAGTCGCTACTTAAATCAAATTGCGTTGGATCAGGGTAAGCAGCCTTAGTAACCACACCAAGCCCTGCAACGCCAACTTGTTTGCAGCTAGAATGATAAATCATCACTAAATCACCTTGCTTTACATCATCGCGAATAAAATTACGCGCTTGGTAGTTGCGTACACCTTCCCATAGCGTTGTTTGCTGTGGCGCTTGCTTTAAGTCATCAATTGAAAAGGCGTCGGGTTCGGTTTTAAAAAGCCAAAATGCCATATTAAATTTCCTCAATCAGTGAGTTAGTATTTTTTAACTATTGTATAGTATCATTTATAAATTAGGGGATTGAGGAAGAAATAATGAGCCAAGTATTAGATGATTTATTATCGTTGTTGTCACTTGAAGAAATTGAGCAAGGTTTATATCGAGGACAAAGCCAAGATTTAGGTTTTAGGGCGGTGTTTGGCGGTCAAGTTATGGGACAAGCGCTTTCAGCAGCTAAAGAAACACTGCCCGCGGGGCGTATTGTTCATTCCTTACATTCTTATTTTTTACGCCCAGGCGACGCTGCAAAACCGATTGTGTACGATGTAGAAACTATACGTGATGGTAAAAGTTTTAGCACTCGACGTGTCAGTGCGATTCAGTACGGTAAACCTATTTTTTACATGACAGCGTCGTTTCAAGGTGAAGAGCAGGGGTTATCGCATCAAGCCACTATGCCTGATGTTCCAGCTCCTGAAGAACTGCGTTCTTCGTTAGAGTTTTATCAAGAAAATGCACAGCATATTCCTGAAGCAATCCGTAATAAGTTTATTCGTGAAATGCCGATTGAAATGCGTCCGGTGAACTTTCATAACCCCTTTAAACCTGAAGCCCTAGAACCGGTAAAACATATTTGGTTTAAAGCCAATGGCGATATGCCGGACGATCAACGTATTCATAATTACTTATTGGCGTATGCGTCTGACTTTGAGTTTTTACCAACCGCACTGCAGCCACATGGTGTGTCGTTTATGCAGCCGAATATGCAAGTTGCGACCATAGATCATGCTATGTGGTTTCATCGTCCATTTAGAATGGATGATTGGATGTTATATACCATTGATAGCCCAAGCGCGAGTTCAGGAAGAGGGCTGGTACGTGGTCAGTTTTTTGACCGCCAAGGCAATTTAGTTGCCTCGACGATTCAAGAAGGGGTAATGCGCCAGCGTTAACTCTTTGCTACCTACTATATTGGGTTAATTCAATATAGTGAAGTACGTTACTGACATTGAGCGTGGACAATGTCAGTAATTGATTGCCAAATACGTGCCGGCAACAGTGTTTGCAGTTGCTTGTAGGTCTCGCACAGCTCTTGGCTGCCTTGTAAGCCGCTATCAGATTCACTAATTAGTTTTTGTTCGCGAAGGTTAGAAATAAAACTACTCAGTACCTTTTTATCAAAAAACTCCGGCGTTTTAATGCCATGTAACGTACCCAAGCGTTGTGCCAACACATAGCTTTCACGTTCTAGTTCAGCTTTTGCAATACCTTGGCTGGTTTGAATAAAGCCAATCACAATCGCATAACGTTGCAGAGTAAAGCTCAATGCACGACCAAGCATTTCGAGTTTGGCAAAGCTATCGTTACTTTGAGTTACTTTGATATTATCACCATCAAGCTCAATTAAGCCTTGATCGCTAAAGTTAGTTAAAATGCGGGTCACATAGCTTTCATCAAGCTCTTGTAAATACCACTCTTTGGCGAATAACGGATAAAATGATTTTACCAATTGATGGCAGTGAGTAACGGTACTTTGATGCTGCTTGAATAAATGCAGAGCTACTAAGCTAGGTACTGCAAAAATATGCAAAATGTTATTACGGTAATAGTTAAATAAGGTTTTTTCCTTATCGTTTATCGCAATAATTTCACCAAACTCGTCACTGATCACATCAAACTTATTCAACTTTAAAGCGTGTTCTAGCAGTTGCTCTGGCGTTTCATCGGGTGCGGTTATTTTATTGCTGTAGCTAGCTTCACGTTGTAATCGCAAATAAAACTCAAGCTGAGCTAGCAATTTAGGTTTACTCAATGCGTGCTTATCGTTTACTAGCAGTATCATCGCCAGTAAGTTAACTGAGTTAAGTGCGGCGGCATTGTTAATTTTAACCATAACCTGATCAGCAAGATTAGCCACCTGCGGCCCTAGCCATTGTGGTTTTTGCACGTCGGTAGCATGAATTGACTCGCGCCAGTCGGGTTGGTTGTCATTCAGGTATTGGTTAATAGAAATTGGGTCACCAAAATTTAAATACCCGCGACCATAGTTTTTCAAATTTTTAATTGCTTTAAAAATACCTAATATCGACTCGCCTTTTTTATCATTACCCGCGAGCTCTTTTAAGTAGGTGTTTATTTCCATTACGTGTTCGTAACCAATATACACCGGTACAATTGATACAGGGCGGTCTATACCACGAAGCATAGCTTGCATCGTCATGGCGAGCATACCCGTTTTTGGGGGGAGTAAGCGTCCGGTTCTACTGCGGCCACCTTCGGTATAAAACTTAACCGAGTAACCCTTTATAAATAACTGGCTTAAGTATTCTTTAAATACCGCTGAGTAGAGTTTGTTACCAGCAAATGAGCGACGAATAAAAAATGCACCACTGCGGCGGAATATGCCACCTGCAGGGAAAAAGTTAAGGTTAATCCCTGCAGCAATATGCGGTGGTACAAGGCCTTGATGATAAATAGAGTAGGTTAGTAGCAAGTAATCCATATGACTACGATGACAAGGCATGTAGATTATTTCATGGCCTTTATTGGTTAGGTCATGAATTTGCTCGGTGTACTTTATGTCAATGCCATTATAAAGCTTATTCCAAAGCCACGTTAATATGCGATCAGCAACGCGAATTGTGGCATCGCTGTAATTAGCGGCGATTTCATCAAGTAGCTTTAAGGCGTTTTGTCGCGCCTGAGCTTGGCTGATGTTTTTTTCAGAAGCCTCGGTTTGAATTGCTTTTTTAATTGTGGGTGATGCCAGTAGTGAGCTAAATAACTGATCACGAGATGGGATTTTAGGCCCTGTTGCAGCCAGCTTTTGACGTTTAAAGTGAACTAGAGCTACACGCAACAGCTTATGAGGAAGTTCATTAACGTCGGCTTTTTCATTAACCAATAAAGATAAGTCGAGTGGTTGGCTAAATCGAATAAAGTTATCTCTACCTGAAAAAAGCACCACAAAAATTTTTCTAAACCAGCTGGGCGTTAGTGAGTGCGAAAGTAAAGTGCTTAGTCCGGGTTTTTCTTTACCTGGCGATCGGCCCCATAAAATAGTCACGGGCACCACTTGCACATTTTTTTGGCCACTATTTAATAAGTGCTCAACAATGTGTTTGCCTTGCGCTAATGCATTGGTAGACTTTTCTTTATCACCAAATAGCGGGGGAGGGTTTTTAATGCCGATAAAGCGATCTAACGTCTCGTCACCTAATATTTGCTGCTCGGTTGGGTCCGGTAAACCATTTCGTTTACAAACACGGGCCAGTGCCGCTAGATCAAAGCGTGAGTTTAAACGCACTATATAGAAGGTCGGGTTTTTAGGGTTTAACTCAAATTGCTCTAAAGGCTTTTCAGGCAGTACTTTGCTTTTAACAAACAAGCGGCTGATACCACCAGAGATAAGATTTAAACCATAATTTAAAATACGCATTGACTCACCATAAGAGAGTAGTTACCCAAACCAATATGGGTATATAACAGCAAAATTAGCGCATAGGATAACATAATATCTAAAAAATCCCCTGCAGATTAATCGACAAGCTATGACATTATAAAGACATCATCACTTCCATTGCGTTCACTATTAATAAACCTAGCTATTTTTTAAACGACAATAACAAAGTAATTATGTCTAAATAGTTGTTGCATTTATCACCAGTATCATTATAATACGCAGGCTTTCAAAATTCCCTCGGGAACAAGAAAGAATAAATTAAGCTTGGATTTCAAGCTAATAAACAGGAGTTCCGATTTGGAACTCAACGTAGATATAATCAAACAACCGGCATCTTAATTATTAAGATTGTTTCGGTCGTTTTTTTATGCTCTTTAAATGCTCTTTATATTGAGGTTTAAGAATGTCAAATCAACGCATTCGTATTCGCCTAAAAGCTTTTGACCACCGTTTGATTGACCAATCAACGGCGGAAATCGTGGAAACTGCGAAACGCACTGGCGCACAAGTACGTGGTCCAATTCCACTACCTACACGCTTTGAACGTTTTACTGTACTTACATCACCGCACGTTAATAAAGACGCGCGTGATCAGTACGAGATCCGCACCCATAAACGTCTGATCGACATCGTAGAACCAACAGACAAGACTGTAGACGCACTTATGCGTTTAGACCTTGCTGCTGGTGTTGATGTTCAAATCAGCCTGGGTTAATCGGAAGATTAGAGAGGTTTTAGGAAAATGGCATTAGGTCTAGTCGGTCGTAAAGTGGGTATGACACGTATCTTCACTGAAGATGGTGTATCTATCCCTGTGACAGTTATTGAAGCGACTCCTAACCGCATTGCTCAGATCAAATCTGACGCAACAGACGGTTATAACGCGCTTCAAGTAACCGCAGGCACTAAAAAAGCAAGCCGTGTAAACAAAGCAACAGCGGGTCACTTCGCTAAAGCTGGTGTTGAAGCGGGTCGCGGTCTGTGGGAATTCCGCCTAAATGGTGGTGAAGGCGATTTTGAAGTAGGCTCTGAGCTTACTGTTGAATTATTCAACGAAATCAACAAAGTTGACGTAACCGGTACTTCTAAAGGTAAAGGTTTCCAAGGTGGTGTTAAGCGCTGGAATTTCAGCATGCAAGACGCTACACATGGTAACTCTCTATCTCACCGTGCTCCTGGTTCAATCGGTCAAAACCAATCACCTGGTAAGGTGTTTAAAGGTAAGAAAATGGCCGGTCAAATGGGTAATGAGCAAGTAACAACTCAGAACCTTGAACTAGTTCGCGTTGACGCTGAGCGTAACCTGCTTTTAGTTAAAGGTGCAGTACCTGGCGCTATCGGCGGTGACGTTATCGTTAAACCAGCTGTTAAAGCATAAGTCCTGGAGATTTAGTGATGGAATTAGCAATTAAAGACGCTTCTGGCGCTCTTGAAGTTTCTGAAGCTACTTTTGGACGTGAGTTTAACGAAGCATTAGTACACCAAGTAGTTGTTGCATACGCAGCAGGTGCTCGTCAAGGTACTCGTGCTCAGAAGACACGTTCTGAAGTAAGCGGTGGTGGTAAAAAACCATGGGCTCAAAAAGGTACTGGCCGTGCACGTGCTGGTACAATCCGTAGTCCAATTTGGCGTTCAGGTGGCGTTAGCTTCGCAGCTAAACCACAAGACCACAGCCAAAAAGTAAACCGTAAAATGTACCGTGGTGCGATCAAAAGCATCTTATCTGAATTAGTTCGTCAAGAGCGTTTAATCGTTGTTGAGAGTTTTGGTCTTGAAGCACCAAAAACTAAAGAACTAGTTGCTAAGCTTAAAGAACTTGAGCTTAAAGATGTTCTTATCGTGACTGAAGAAGTAGATGAAAATCTTTTCTTATCGGCACGTAACCTGTACAAGGTTGACACACGTGATGTAGCTGGTATCGATCCTGTAAGCTTAATTGCTTTCGATAAGGTACTAATTACAGCTGCTGCTGTTAAGCAACTTGAGGAGGCGCTAGCATGATCCGTGAAGAACGTCTTTTAAAAGTGATCCTTGCTCCACACATCTCTGAAAAAAGCACAATCGCTGCTGAAGAAAACAATACTATTGTTTTTAAAGTAGCAAATGACGCAACTAAAGCTGAAGTTAAAGCGGCAGTTGAGAAGCTTTTTGAAGTAGAAGTAACTGGTGTTCGCACACTTAACGTTAAGGGTAAAACAAAACGTACTGGCATGCGTTTCGGTCGTCGTAGCGACTGGAAGAAAGCTTACGTTACTCTTAAAGAAGGTAGCGAGCTGGACTTTGTCGGCGGCGCCGAGTAATAAGGGGAGTTAGAATTATGGCACTTCAAAAGTGTAAGCCAACTTCTGCGGGTCGTCGTCACCTAGTTAAAGTGGTTAACCCAGATTTACATAAGGGTAAACCTTACGCACCACTATTAGAGAAAAACTCTAAATCAGGTGGTCGTAATAACAATGGTCGTATTACGGTTCGTCATATCGGTGGTGGTCATAAGCAGCATTACCGTTTAATCGATTTTAAACGTACTAAAGATGGCATTCCAGCCACAGTTGAGCGTTTAGAATATGATCCAAATCGTAGCGCAAACATCGCTCTTGTATTATATGCAGACGGTGAGCGTCGTTACATTATCGCACCTAAAGGCTTAAAAGCTGGCGATGCAATCCAGTCTGGTGTTGATGCACCAATCAAACCTGGTAATGCATTACCAATGCGTAATATGCCTGTAGGTTCGACTGTTCACAACGTAGAATTAAAACCAGGTAAAGGTGCTCAAATCGCACGTTCTGCTGGTGCATACGTTCAAATCCTTGCTCGTGATGGTCAATATGTAACATTACGTCTTCGTTCAGGCGAAGTTCGTAAAGTTGAGTCTGATTGTCGTGCTACGCTAGGTGAAGTAGGCAATGCTGAGCATATGCTTCGTTCACTTGGTAAAGCAGGTGCAAATCGCTGGCGTGGTATTCGTCCGACAGTTCGTGGTGTTGCCATGAACCCGGTTGATCACCCACACGGTGGTGGTGAAGGTCGTACATCTGGTGGTCGTCATCCTGTGTCTCCATGGGGTAAACCGACTAAAGGTGCTAAGACGCGTAAGAACAAGCGTACGGATAAATTTATAGTACGTCGTCGTACTAAGTAATATTGAGGAATAGCCATGCCACGCTCTCTCAAGAAGGGTCCTTTTATAGACCTACACTTGCTGAAGAAGGTAGAGAAAGCTTTGGAAAGCGGTGAAAAGAAGCCAATTAAAACTTGGAGCCGTCGTTCAATGATCATACCTAACATGATCGGATTGACCATTGCTGTCCATAATGGTCGCCAGCATGTACCAGTTTTCGTTTCTGACGAAATGATCGGTCACAAACTAGGTGAATTTGCACCAACTCGCACTTACCGTGGCCATGCTGCGGATAAGAAAGCGAAGAAACGTTAAGAGGGGAAGATAAATGCAAGCATTAGCTAAACATAAATTCGCCTCTGGTTCGGCGCAAAAAGCACGTCTAGTTGCAGATCAGATCCGCGGGTTACCTGTCGATCGCGCACTAGAAATCCTGGCGTACAGCCCGAAAAAAGCGGCTGTATTAGTTAAGAAAGTACTTGAGTCTGCTATTGCTAACGCAGAGCATAACGAAGGTGCTGACATTGATGAGCTACGTGTAACAACGATCTTTGTGGACGATGGTCCAACAATGAAACGTATTATGCCACGTGCTAAAGGACGCGCAGACCGCATCCTTAAGCGTACAAGCCACATCACTGTTGTGGTTTCAGATAGCTAGGAGATATAAGTAATGGGACAAAAAGTTCATCCTACTGGTATTCGCCTAGGTATATCTAAACCTTGGGTTTCTACCTGGTACGCGAATTCAAAAGATTTCTCTGCACAGCTTTTTGGCGATCACAAAGTACGTACATTCCTTACTAAGGAATTGAAAGCGGCTTCTGTGTCTAAAATCGTTATTGAGCGTCCAGCAAAATCTATCCGAGTAACTATTCACACGGCTCGTCCGGGTGTTGTTATCGGTAAAAAAGGCGAAGACGTAGAAAAATTACGTCAAGCGGTAACTAAAATCGCTGGTGTACCTGCTCAGATTAATATTTCTGAAGTACGTAAACCAGAACTAGATGCACAACTAGTAGCAGACGGCATTGCCTCTCAGCTAGAGCGTCGTGTTATGTTCCGTCGCGCTATGAAGCGTTCGGTACAAAATGCAATGCGCATCGGTTCTAAAGGGATTAAAGTTGAAGTTAGCGGTCGTCTTGGCGGCGCAGAAATCGCACGTTCAGAATGGTATCGTGAAGGTCGTGTACCTCTACATACTCTTCGTGCTGATATCGACTACGCAACTTCTGAAGCCTTAACCACTTACGGTATCATTGGTGTTAAAGTTTGGATCTTCAAAGGCGAAGTTATTGGTGGTTTACCACTAGTACAAGAGCAAGAGAAGCCAGCTAAACGCGCACCAAAGAAAGCCAAAAAAAGTGCTAAGTAGAGGTAGCGAGTAATGTTACAGCCAAAACGTACAAAATTCCGTAAAATGCATAAAGGCCGCAACCGTGGTCTAGCGCAAAACGGTAACAAAGTAAGCTTCGGTACTTTCGGTTTGAAAGCTACTGGTCGTGGCCGCATGACTGCTCGTCAAATCGAAGCAGCTCGTCGTGCTATGACACGTCACGTGAAACGTCAAGGTAAAATCTGGATCCGTGTCTTCCCTGACAAGCCGATCACAGAAAAGCCTCTTGAAGTTCGTATGGGTAAAGGTAAAGGTTCTGTTGAATATTGGGTTGCTGAAATTCAGCCTGGTAAAGTACTTTACGAAATGGAAGGTGTTTCAGAAGAGCTTGCTCGTGAAGCGTTTAACCTTGCTGCTCGTAAGCTGCCATTCAAAACAACTTTCGTAACTCGGACGGTAATGTGATGAAAGCAAACGAACTAAAAGATAAAAGCGTAGAAGAGCTTAATGCTGAACTTCTAGGTCTTCTTCGTGAGCAGTTTAACCTGCGCATGCAAGCAAGCACTGGTCAGCTAGCTCAGACACACACGCTAAGAACAGTACGTCGCGATATCGCGCGTGTAAAAACAATTATTAACCAGAAGGCAGGTCAATAATGAGCGATAAAATTCGTACTCTTCAAGGCCGTGTAATCAGCGACAAGATGGAAAAATCTTTCACTGTTGCTATCGCACGTTACGTGAAGCACCCAATCTATGGGAAATTCATCAAACGTACGACTAAGTTACACGTACATGACGAAAATAACACTGCAAAAGCGGGTGACGTAGTTACTATCCGTGAATGTGCACCAATTTCTAAGAACAAATCTTGGACTTTGGTAGATGTTGTTGAACGTCCAAAACAAGCTTAATTTTTAATTAAGTCTGTTTTTATAAGAAACCCCAGCTTTTGCTGGGGTTTTTTTTTGCGTTTAAAAAAGCGATAAGTTTAAAGTTTTACGTCGACGCTCGCAGTGGGCTTACTAGCCGTAACTTAGACCTAAACCCGAGGGTAAAGAAGTAATCTAAATAAAAAAGCCTTTGCGAATGCAAAGGCATATGCTTTTCTGCGAAGCCCAAAGCCCAAAGCCCAAAGCCCAAAGCCCAAAGCCCAAAGCCCAAAGCCCGAAGACTGTTTACCAAATCATCTCTACAAATTCAGGATGATCGATATACGGGTTACGATTTCCCTGAAATTCAAACGCTGCTTGGTTGCGGTCTAATTCCATTTGGCTAACAGGGTCGTTGTTATGCCACTTTAACAGCATGGCCACAACCCAGCTTTCAAATACTTGGGTACTGGTGCCATTGAGCACGTCATTACTAGCTGTAGTATTATTTTGCCAAGAACCAATCACATTTTCGTAGCGGGTTGCCATGTAAAAATAAGCACGAGCAAAGTCACCTTTAAATTCATCAATAGGTTCAAACACAGTACCGTTGTAATTAATCGTATTACTTGCAGAGCCTAATTTACTGCCGTTGGTTGAGGTAAACGAAGCGCTTGCTACTTCACCGAATGGGAAGTTGCTTCGTTTTGAATTTACATAACCGTCAGTGGCGTAAATATGATGAACATCAGAGTTCATCGGTTCAACTTTTCCACCAAACCAACTTTTAGGGAACGAATGCTCTCGGTTGTAGCAATCTGCCTCACCACTGTAAGTGCCACATTGATCGCTAACAGCTGTGTATGTGTAGCTATCAGAGCCATTGGGCTTCTCGCTGTACATATCTAAAATACTATTATCGTTTTCATAGTATTTATCACGCGCCGATGCGTCGTAAAAATTCCAAATAGCGGAATACCCCTGAGCATTATGATTATTAATAATGTTATAAAGCTCAGTTTTTAGCGTGTAACCAGACAAGCCTTGAGTTGTCACATAGTAGCCTGTTGGCGTCGGTGTTGGCTCAGTGCTTCCTAATGAGAAAGCGGTAGCTTCGGTTGTTTGAAAACTAGCTCCACTGGCGAGCAATGTGCTTTCATTATTCAAGGCGTAGCTACCACTGCCATATGAACAGCAAATACCATCGCCATAGCTGTCATTAATAGTAAATGTATACTCACCATCGGCTACGCATAATTGTTCAGTATATTGGGTGTTTGCAGCATACCCACTTCCGCTTGCAACGACACCGGTTTGGTTGTGCGCTATTTGCCAGCTGGTTTCTTCGCCGTAGTTATCTGTGGTTAGGCTAAAAGTAAGGCCGTTATCTGCGCAGCTTGGAGAGCCACTGCTGTCATTATTAGGCAAGAAGTTATCAACATAAACTAACTCGCTACCATCAAATCCCGTTGTATCATAAAAGCGTAAGCCGACATCTATGGTTTTATTACTATCAGCTGTGTAGCTGTAAGTTATACTCTGCCATTGGTTGGTTTGTGCCGGATTTGAATAGCCTTGATAACCATCTATCAACAAACGCGCCTTAAGATGGCCTTCGGTATGATACACATCTACTGAGAACTCATAAGTTTTACCCATTTCAACAGCGACTTGCTGCAAAAAATCAGTATTGCTTTGTGTGCCTGTATTAACGCTAATCGCTGCTGCTTGTGAGCCTGTGCTTACGACTGTGCTGTTGGCAGATACGTTAATACCGCTATCAATCACTGTCCACGCTTCTGGGGTGTTGCCACTGTATTGTTCAAAGTTGCCATTAACCACATTAGCCATCGCGGGTAATGAGGATAATAACAAGGTGCTCAAAAGTAATTTGTTTTTATATATACCGTGTAACATAGGTGTTCCTATTTATATTTTTGCGTAATATACCTTAGAACATTAAAGTTACAAAATTGTTAAATTAAAATTTCATAAAAGGCAATAAAACCCTTTTAGGCCTATTTCGTAGGTTTTTAGATAACTTAATAACTAAATGGAATATCAAAGCAGATTCTATTCTTTTTTTATCTATGCTTAGGCGGCTATCCTGCATACTCAATTAACCTCAACAGAACTTTCTGAGTGAGGTGGCACTCATTTTAAACAATGTGAACAAGCATTGTGTTTAACGTTCAGGGTTATGAGGAAAAATTCATGTTGTTAGGTCAACTCAATGCGCTAGCAAGTCCGCTTTCGCAAGAGCAAGTACAAAAGCTACAAGGTTTAGTGGCTGAGCTTAATCCAATTCAGCAAGCCTGGGTTAGCGGCTACTTAGCTGCTAATGCTAATTCTGCAGTGCTTGGCGCGCCAGCTTCAGGTGCACCTGCAACCTCGGAGGCGGCAGCACTGACCATTTTATATGGTTCACAAACAGGTAATGCTAAAGCGGTTGCGACTAAACTTAAAGAGCAAGCTGAGTCTCGCGGCTTAGCAACAAAGCTGGTTAGGATGTCAGATTACAAACCGACTGCCCTGAAAAAAGAAAAGTTTCTAACCGTGGTTGTATCGACTTACGGCGAGGGTGAGCCACCAGAAGACGCTGAAACACTGTATGAATTTTTAATTACTAAAAAAGCGCCAAAGCTTGATGGTGTCAAAGTTGCAGTATTAGGCTTAGGTGATTCTAGCTATGAATTTTTCTGCCAAACCGCTAAAGACTTTGAAGAGCGTTTAACTAAATTAGGTGCGGAGGTTATTCATCAACGTGCCGACCTAGACGTTGATTATGATGACGAAGCAGCCACTTGGATTGAGGGCGCATTAAATGCGTTTGAACCAGATTTAAAAGCCCAGCAAGATGCAACTAGCGGTCAAGTTGTATCAATGCCATTTGGCGCTCCTGTAGCAGTGGCTAGTCAGTACACAAAGCAAAATCCGTTTGCGGCAGAGCTAAGCTTAGTGCAAAAAATTACCGGTCGTGATTCAACCAAAGATGTACGCCATGTTGAAATTTCACTAGAAGGGTCAGACATTACGTATACACCTGGTGATTCACTCGGCATTTACTTTTTAAATGATGAAGCCCGTGTAGATGAGCTACTAGCGCAAACACAAATTGATCCAACTAGCCGCGTTAAACTTGGCGATGAAGAACTCAGCGTACGTGATGCCTTAATTGAAAAACTAGAGCTAACACAATCCTACCCTGGGTTTGTTGAAAAGTACGCCACGGCTACAGGCACGCCTGAGCTGCTTAAACTAGTAGAAGATAAAGGCGCAATGCGCGAATACATTGAGCCTCGTCAAATCTTTGATGTGGTTGCACAAAACCCAGCTAAATTAGAAGCGCAAACACTAGTTGATTGCCTGCGTAAATTACAAGCACGTTTATATTCAATTGCCTCTAGCCAAGCTGAGGTTGAAGATGAGGTGCACTTAACTATTGCATTAGTTGAGTTTGAAGCGTTTGGCACAGAGCACTTAGGTGGTTGTTCAGGGTACTTAGCACGCCGCGCAGAAGAAGGCTGTAAAGTAAAAGTGTTCAGTGAATATAACGATAACTTCCGCTTACCAGTAAGTGATGACACACCAATTATTATGGTTGGTCCAGGTACTGGTATTGCGCCATTTCGCGCCTTTTTACAAGAACGTGATGCACGAGAAGCAACAGGTAAAAACTGGCTGTTTTTTGGTAACCCACACTTTACTCAAGACTTCTTGTACCAAGTAGAAATTCAAGGATACTTAAAGTCAGGTTTACTAAGTAAGATTGATGTAGCGTTTAGCCGTGACCAAGCAGAAAAAGTTTATGTACAAGACAAGTTACGTAAAAACTCAAAAGAAGTATTTGATTGGTTAGAAGCGGGCGCTCATTTTTATGTGTGTGGCGACGCTAACCGCATGGCAAAAGATGTACACAATGCCTTAGTTGATATTATTAGCGAAAACACCGGTAAAAGCTATGAAGACGCAGAGCAGTACTTAAAAGACTTAAGAAGCGCAAATCGCTATCAGAAAGACGTGTACTAAGTACACATTGTTTACTTTATAAAAAGTAACGCTAACAGCCGTCACTGTAACAAATTTAGGATTAAACATGAGCGAACAAGATAAAAACGTAAAGCTTTCTGATAACGAGCGTTTGAAAAGAGAAAGCAACTTTTTACGTGGCACTATAGAGCAAGATTTAAAAGACGAGATCACCGGTGGTTTTACCGCCGATAATTTCCAGTTAATTCGTTTTCACGGCATGTATCAACAAGATGATCGCGATATCCGTCCTGAACGTGCTAAACAAAAGCTAGAGCCATTGCATAATGTGATGTTACGCGCACGTATGCCTGGCGGTATTATTAAGCCAGAGCAATGGCTTGCAATTGATAAATTTGCTGGTGATAAAACCAGTTATGGCAGTATTCGTTTAACTACTCGCCAAACATTTCAGTTTCATGGTGTATTAAAACCTGAAATTAAAGGTATGCACCAATTGCTTAATAGTGTTGGAATTGATTCTATTGCCACTGCCGGTGATGTTAACCGTAATGTGTTATGTACTACCAATCCGGTTGAGTCTGAGTTACATCAAGAGGCCTACGAGTGGGCGGCAAAAATTTCTGAACACTTATTACCTAAAACGAAGGCATACGCTGAAATTTGGCTTAATGGCGAAAAATCTGAAACTACAGAAGAGCCTATTTTAGGTTCAACGTATTTACCGCGTAAGTTTAAAACTACAGTGACGATCCCACCTAATAATGAAGTGGACGTACATGCTAACGATTTAAACTTTGTGGCGATTGCTGAGGATGGCAAACTCGTTGGTTTTAACGTGCTAGTAGGCGGCGGTTTGGCGATGACTCATGGCGATACAGCAACCTACCCACGTAAAGCGGACGACTTTGGCTTTATTAGCCTAGAAGATACGTTAAAAATTGCTGAGCACGTAGTATCTGTTCAGCGTGATTGGGGCAACCGCTCAAATCGTAAAAATGCAAAAACTAAATATACCCTTGATCGTGTTGGTACTGATGTATTTAAAGCCGAAGTTGAAAAACGTGCGGGTGTGAGCTTTGCACCAAGCCGCCCTTATGAGTTTACTCACCGAGGGGATCGTATTGGTTGGGTAGAAGGCATTGATGGTAAGTACCACTTAACCTTATTTATTCAAAGCGGTCGTATTTTAGACTACCCAGATAAGCCGCTTAAAACAGGGTGTCGCAAAATTGCAGAAATTCATCAAGGTGATTTTCGCATGACGGCAAATCAAAACTTAATTATTGCCGGTGTACCGGCCGATCAAAAAGCAGTAATTGAAGAAATAGCCCGCAATCATGGTTTGATTGACGATAAGGACACTGAGCAACGCAAAAATTCAATGGCATGTGTGGCATTACCAACCTGCCCATTAGCTATGGCCGAAGCTGAACGTTATTTACCGAGCCTAATTGAAAAAATAGAGGACTTATTAGCCAAGCACGGGGTACCAAATGACAGCATTATTATGCGTGTAGTTGGTTGTCCGAATGGCTGTGGTCGTGCCATGCTAGCAGAAGCAGGCTTGGTCGGCAAAGGTCCAGGTAAGTACAACGTTTACTTAGGTGGTAACACTGAGGGCACACGTATACCAAAGCTTTATCTTGAAAACGTTGGCGAAGAGGTTTACTTAGAAGCATTCGATAAACTCATTGGGCAATGGGTTAGTGAGCGTAATGATGGCGAATGTTTTGGTGATTTTGTTATTCGCAAAGGTATTGTTACAGAAGTAAAAGTATCCGTTACCGATTTTTACGCATAATTTAAAAGCAGCGCAAAGCGCTGGTGAGGTTTAAAGTTGACCATGAGTGAATTTAAAAACATATTACAGCTAGATAAGCAAAGCCAACAGGCTATGTTAGCTGATGCGAACGGTTTGCTGGCTGACATGAGCGCAGAGCAGCGCGTTGCATGGGCACTTGAAAATTTGCCTGACACTGCGTTTTTATCATCGAGCTTTGGTATTCAGGCTGCAGTTATGTTGCATTTAATGACTGCACAGCGCCCAGATATACCTGTGGTATTAACTGATACAGGCTACTTATTTCCAGAAACCTATCAGTTTATAGAGCAAATGACTTCGCAGTTATCACTTAACCTAAAAGTGTATAAAGCGCAGCTGAGCCCTGCATGGCAAGAGGCTAAATTTGGAAAATTATGGGAGCTAGGTGAGGCAGGTATTAAGCAATACAACCAGCTTAATAAAGTAGAGCCAATGACACGCGCTTTAAAGGAGCTAAATGCGAGCACTTGGTTTAGTGGCCTACGTCGAGATCAATCCTCAAGCCGTGCTGAAAAGCAAGTACTAGAAATAAGCCGAGGTACGGTAAAAGTATATCCCATTATTGAATGGAATAATCGCGATGTATATCAATATCTAACAAAGCACAATTTGCCATACCACCCATTATGGGAGCAGGGTTATGTGTCGATGGGGGATATACATACCACGCGTAAATTAGAGCCCGGCATGAGTGAAGAGGAAACCCGCTTTTTTGGCTTAAACCGTGAGTGTGGCTTACATATAGATGGAGATGGTATTTAATTATATTATTATTCAAAGCTATAAAATCAAAAAAACGCAGCCTTTGCTGCGTTTTTTGTTGTTTAATATTTGCTGAATTGGTTCTTTTTTATTATATTGGTTGTGATGATGGATTAAACACACAGCAGGAACGCTATGAAATACTTCACCTATTTAGCAATGTCAGTGATGATATTAGCTGTAGTCTTATTATTTTTTATAAAAAAGCCAAATGGCCAGCCTTGGTTAAGTACCTCTGTTATTCACAGTGAATCAGCAGAGATTAAAAATGAAATGATAGCGCTTTCATCTAGCGCGTTAGATAGTATTACCTCAGCAATTACCACAGCGGGTGAAAAAATCACTGGGGCTACCTTTGAGACAGAAACTCCTAAGCCAATTTATAAATGGCAAGACGAGCAAGGACAATGGCATTTCTCAGATGTACCAAACAAGAATGGTAAAAGCGAAGTGGTAAAGCTTAACCCCGCCGATATTAATGTCGTGGTTGCAGAAGATACCGCCATTTTGAGTGGCAGTGCTAAATCAGCAGTAAAGCCTTTTCCTCAGCGAGCACCAGCGATATACAACAGTGAATCAATTAATAAGCTGTTTGAAGATGCTGAAAAAGCTAAAAAGAGAATAGAGCAACGCAGTAAAGAGGTCGAAAGTTTTAGCGGCTTTTAATTTTGAGGTGTTTTTGCTGTGTCTTCAAATAACGCTTTTCTGCTTCCATTAATAATATAGTTAAGTATATTTTTGTGGGCAACGATAAAAGTACGCCAATTGCAATACAGGCAGCTGCAGTAATAATACCTTTAATGCCGAACTGGTTGGTAAAGTAGCTCGATACAATTAAACCATGGCCTGTCACTATTAAGCACAATCCAAGCAAAATCGATGTTTTAAGTAGCCTTATTATTACAATTGAAGACATAGCGACCTCTGCGCAGCGTGTCTTCTTAGTGTATGTAATCTTTATAAAGCGGCATTGATTTAGCGCAAGCATCCATTAATAATATAAAAAAGCCCAGCTCATTACTGAGCCGGGCTGCATTTTCGTTTTAAGTTGTTAGTCGAGCATATTGCGCAGTACGTACTGTAAAATACCGCCATGTTTGTAGTAATCCCACTCTTTCGGAGTATCAATACGCACATCGGCACTAAAGCTAACTTGTTTACCTTCACTGTTAGTCGCAATCACACTGACTTCGTCGGTTTTATCGTATAACCCTTGAATATCAAATTGCTCTTGCCCAGTTAAGCCTAGTGATTCATGGCTTTCACCTTCTTTAAATTGTAAAGGAAGCACGCCCATACCAATTAAATTAGAGCGGTGAATACGCTCATAGCTTTGTGCTATCACAGCTTTAATACCGAGTAATAATGACCCTTTTGCAGCCCAATCTCGCGAAGAGCCAGTTCCATACTCTTTACCTGCTAGAACCACTAGTGGTGTTCCACTTTCTTGATATGCCATTGCCGCGTCATAAATACTTTCTAGCTTATCATCAGGTTGAGTGCGGGTAACACCGCCCTCGGTACCTGGAGCTAGTAAGTTTTTAAGGCGCACATTAGCGAACGTACCGCGCATCATTACTTCGTGATTACCACGTCGTGAACCATAAGAGTTAAATTGCGCTTTTTCAACCCCATTTTCTTGTAGGTAAAGCCCTGCGGGTGCCTCTGCCTTAATTGCACCTGCTGGTGAAATATGATCGGTAGTCACCGAGTCACCCAGTTTAGCTAAACAACGCGCACCCTCAATAGTTGGAATACCTGGTGGTTCAACACTCATACCATCAAAGAAGGGGGCTTTTTTAATATAAGTCGAAGCACTGTCCCAATCGTAAAGTTTACCATCAGGTATTTGAATTTTTTGCCAGCGACTGTCGCCATCGTAAACATTGGCGTAGCTTTTTTCGAACATCTCTTTAGTTACCGTACTTTTTACTAGTTCACTTACTTCTTTAACGCTCGGCCAAATATTTTTAAGGTAAATATCGTTACCATGCTTATCTTGCGCGAGTGGCTCGTTGTAAACATCAATATCGGTTCTACCCGCTATGGCATAGGCAACCACTAAAGGAGGCGACGCTAAAAAGTTCATTTTAACATCTTGATGTATGCGCCCTTCAAAGTTACGGTTACCCGATAAAATTGAGCTTACAACTAATTTGTGTTTTTGAATCGCCTCACTAATTTCATCGGCAAGTGGGCCTGAATTACCAATACATGTGGTACAGCCATAACCAACTAAATTAAAGCCAAGCGCATCCAAGTCATCCATCAACCCTGCTTTTTCAAGGTAATCGGTGACCACCTGAGAACCTGGCGCAAGTGAGGTTTTAACCCAAGGTTTTACATTAATACCTAACTGACGTGCTTTTTGAGCTACTAAACCGGCAGCTAAAATAACACTGGGGTTAGATGTGTTTGTACAGCTAGTAATTGCAGCAATAACACAGGCACCATCATTTAACTCAAATTCTTCTCCATTAAAGTTTACTTTTGCTGCGCCCATAAACTGCGCTTCATCGGTAGGCTCATCAGGGTTGGTAGTAGGGCCTTCGCTTTCAATACGCGCTTGCTCTTCATCGCTTTTATCACGACGTGCCATACGCTCGTCTTGAAAGTCTTTTAAGTGCTGACCAATAACCTTGCCGGCTTTATCCAAAGTAATTCTATCTTGCGGGCGTTTGGGGCCTGCTAGGCTTGGCACAACATCATCTAAAGTTAGTTCAAGCTTATCGGTATAATGTGCTTCGTCGCCATCGTTACGCCATAAGCCTTGGTGTTTAGCGTAATCTTCAATTAGTTTAAGCTGCTTCTCATCGCGATTAGTTAAGCGTAAGTAATTAATCGTTTCCTCATCAATAGGGAAAATACCACAGGTTGCGCCATACTCTGGCGCCATATTAGCGATAGTTGCTCTATCGGCAAGTGGTAAGTCGGCAAGGCCGTCACCATAAAACTCAACAAACTTACCTACCACACCGTGGTTACGCAGCATTTCAGTAACAGTAAGTACTAAATCGGTTGCTGTAGTGCCCTCAGGTAAGCGACCATTTAATTTAACACCCACAACCTGTGGAATAAGCAAGCTAATAGGTTGGCCAAGCATGGCGGCTTCGGCTTCAATGCCGCCTACACCCCAGCCAAGTACGCCTAAACCATTAATCATCGTTGTATGAGAATCTGTACCGACTAGTGTATCTGGGTAGGCTAACGATTTGCCGTTTTTTGTATCATTAAATACTACGCGGGCTAAATACTCTAAATTCACTTGGTGAACTATACCGGTTGCAGGTGGTACAACTTTTAAGTTATCAAATGCGGTTTGTCCCCAACGCAAAAATTCGTAACGCTCTTTGTTTCGCTCATATTCTAATTTTGAGTTTAAGTCGAATGAACCATCTTTACCGTAACCATCCACTTGCACCGAGTGATCGATTACCAGCTCAGCAGGAGAAAGTGGGTTTATTTTTGCAGGATCACCACCGAGTTTTTCCATCGCATCACGCATGGCAGCTAAATCAACAATTGCAGGGACACCAGTGAAATCTTGCATTACTACGCGGGCTGGAGTGAAAGCTACCTCGGCAGAGGGCTTCGCTTTTGGATCCCAATCTAATAAGGCCTGAATATCTTGTTCTTTAATATTCACACCATCTTCGTTACGTAGTAAGTTTTCTAGCAATACTTTTAACGAGAAAGGCAGGCGTTTGGCTTTATCGCCAAGTCCCATGAGCGAGTTGATATGATACTGCTCGCCATTGATAGTGAGCTGTTGTTGGGTGTCGAAACTATTTTTCATTATTTGTCCCTTCAATAAATTAGATTAATATTCTTGTAAAAGTGACCTCTGTAGTGATTTGCAAAGTGTGTACCATGATAAAAAATACCATATTGTATAATTTATTTTGGTCGTTATTTGAATAGAGATGAAGGCCAAAAGTTAAAATTCAAGGGATACTCTGAGTAATAATTGGCCACAAAACTAAACTCAAAAAAGTGCTATTTAAAGTAGTCCTGTTGTTTTAAATGGAAACTTAAATACACCAATGCAATCGCGATTATGGTGACTGCAATAGGCATAAAAATAGCACTAATACCAAACAAGTTGATGCTATTAATAATCATAAAATTATAGTATTGCTGAGCTAAAACCGCTGCCAAAGAGATTATTAATGTTAATCTGGCCAGTGACTTTTTGAATAACAAAAGTACGCATCCTAATGCGCCGCCAAATACCGCAATAGCAAACGCTAAAGTAGCCCATAAAGGTTGGCTGTTATAAGCAAGTTGTTGTTCTTCAGGTAGTTTACTTATCATCTCTGGAGAGAGAAACAGCTGCATGATAAATGCAAGAATACCTAATATGTTCCATAATAAGGCGGTAATAAGTACGGGTTTTATCCAGCGGTTTGAGGTGTTTTCTGACATGTAAGCATCTATTTTTTATTATTGATATTCTATTAAAGAATAAAAAAGCCAGTGATGCAAACTGGCTTTTAATAACACATATAACTTAAGTAAATTAGGGTCTGTTGACCTTTGCGGATTAAAATTTGTTCAAACTAGGGGCGGTTTAATCGCGGCGCGAGGTTTGTAAC
>NZ_JASDDF010000040.1:0-41242 GCF_030407535.1 Pseudoalteromonas sp. APC 3224
CTAGCAGGTATATCTTTTCTTGCTAAAATAGAAAAGCTATCAGGACAATTAAATAGGTTTTTTCGCACTTTTTCTATTTTTAAAATTTTATTTTTTATAGGTAAATAGGTATAAGCTGTTTTTGGGTAAGGTATAACTCCTACCGCGCCCTTAATAGGTAATGTTGGATTTAGAACTTCCCTAACGAATAGAGCGCCATATTGACCTTGCCAGCCTTTCGAGTTATCAGAAGATATATCGCAGTTGCTATTTGAACACTTCCATTCTTTATAAGCTAAAATGTCGCCTGAAACTTGGTTTTTAATATAAGTTCTTTGAAAGTAATACTTACGGTTATAAATATCTCTACTCTCAATGATATTTTCTACTACAAATTTTGACGTTTTTTCTATTGGTTGTATTAAAGAAGCACCAGAACCTATTTGATGAAATTGCTCCACTTTGAAATTTATTTTTTCAAAATTAAGCCACCTCAAATAACCTAAACTAGTGTTTGGGTAATAACGATTATTTTCAAAATTTTTATTAATCAAAGTGATTTCTGTAATATCATTTTCTCGATCTAAAATTACTTTTCTGTCAGGTTCAACACCAAAGAAATATAAATAAATAATTGAGAAAATTAGGAGAAGAATCGCCCAGCGTACTATTTTCATTTGATAAAACTCTAACGCCCATTTAAAAGACTGATAATAGTTTGCTAAATATTTTTAAATATTAATTACCAAATTCAAATAAAACAAAGTCACCGTCTATACGCTCTAGCCAATAACTCAGTCTCATCGCTACCTATATTTATCTAATTCCGATAAATAAGTGGTAAAGCTCCAAAATAGTCATTTATGTGAACTTCATCGAAATAAATATATCCGTATGTTCCATAAGCGGCTTTTCCGTACCAACCAAATTTATTTTGGTTTGGTATCATTTCATTATTTTCATCCACTTCATGTGTAAAAGTATAAAAATATGCTTGACGATTACCTTGGTATTGATAACTAAAAGCTTTCCATGAACCATCGGTTGACTTTATAGCTGCACTTACTTTACCGAATGCTATTTCACGTCCATCAACAGGTGCATCAGCTATAACCTCCAACCTCACGTGGTACCATGTGTCTATGGTTATTTCCTCACTATCGAAACGAGCTTTTCTTATAAATAAAACTGTATCACTTTTATCTGGTAAATGAGCTACAACTTCGCTTCCATCAATGTAATTATTGTCATTAGTCTTACATAGCTTTTCATTATCATTGTTTCTTAAGGTATCCTTATAATTATCGGTATTATATTCCCTTTCCAAATTACCATCATTGTCGCGATCTATAACTATATAATCATTTGCAGGGCTTGTGCCACAAACTATTTGATGTAAAAAATTAATTGAAAGTTTCCCATCCTGTTCACTTAAATAAAATTGTGTTTTTGGCCCCATTTGAGAAGTAAACCATTGTTGAAATATTATAGCGCCAGGATATTCAGAGCTTATCTCATTTCCGCTTGCATCATATTTTTTATATTCTGTAGATAAAGGGGATGTGTTTGTCACTTTAAAGCTGAATGCAAACCATCTTGAATTTCTTGTTTCACCAGGAGTAATTGATTGAGGAGGGATGTTTTTAGCATGTAGCTCTACTCGATCAGTTTGATTACTACAAGAAGATGTTGTTTTATTTCCACTTCTAACAAATCTTACAGCTGTATTTTTGTAATCATCAAGGTTACCAGGCAGACCTTCATACCATTTTTGTGATATTGAACCATTACAGTCCAAATATTCATATATAGATGGTTGACTTTGTGGAGATAAAATAAAGCTATCTTGTACATAGCTTTCCGCTTGTGTAGTTTGTGATAATAGTAATAGTATGATTGAACTCAGACTACGATTCATAGTGATTTCCTTATGTTAATTAAGTTGTACATTGTTTTTTTAAATATATATATCGTTGCCCCTCTACTATTAACTACAATAGAAACTGAGCGCCAAGCATTGCGAATCACTGTTTAATTGTTTGTTAGCCATTTGTCTAACCTTTCCACTACAGCCCCTAACCCTTCCATGCTTGCGGACGGCACCTGAGTAAGCTTATTAGGAAACACAGTTCCCATATACTTACCTTCATCAGATAATCTATAAATCACTAAATAAGATTTTTTTAGCCCTTGACTGTCAACTTTTACCTTAGGCAACGAAAACCAACCATCAGCATTGATATTTGATGATGTTTTGTTTAAACCAACATACCTATATTCGTACTCACCCGTATCAGTGTTCATTGAGTAGAGTGAAACAACATAATCGCTAGGAACATAACCTGAGTTTAAAGCTACTTTCCCTTTAATAAACGTACTGCTACCTACTTCCTTTATCTCTATGTTTTCAAACTTATCGATGGCAAGTTGAGGTTTAGCAACCAGCATATACCTGCTACCAGTCAACGTTCCAAAATAGCTTTCAAGAGAATCTGACAACGAGAACCATATCGCCCACGACAGTACCAATGCACTGAGTGATATCGCCCCTGAAAATATACTATTTTTGAAATAGTTAACTGTAAGCCTTACAAAGAAAAGGCTACTACCCACTAGAGCTAAGATGTATACAAAATAGAAAAACACTGCCCATAAAAATTCCGTTGTATCAAACCCCAAACCCGACAAGTTTCCCAGAAACGGACCAGCGACCAAGGTTGCAACTGAAACACCAAGAATCGTAGCTAAGTCTGAGACTATGGAAAGCCACTTTAGTAATGATGCTGATTTAATTTCTTCGTAAGTTTTTAAAAACATAATTTAATTAGATAGTCTCGAAATGGCTAACCCCCACTTAAGCGGACGGAAATAGTTGGCTAAATTGTGTAGCGTAGCGAAATTCAACCAACTATTGGAGTTACGGCTTAAAGTGCTTGTTATGCTTATCTACGCCAATTATATATTTATATTCGGCTTCAATTTCACTTCGGGCAGCATTTAATTTAGGCAAATGTTCATGAATCCAAGGACCATAAAGTTCTTGTAAACGTTGTTCATGTGAATCGTTTGACTGGGCGAAAACTCTAAGTTTAGTTAAGCTTTCCCATACACTGGTTAGAAAACTATAAACTGATTTTTGCGAAGTATCCGATAAGTATAACTTTTTCTTTTCAAAGTCATGAAAGTACGTATCAAGAGCCAAAGCTGCCTTATCCATTCTTTCAATTGCAGGTGGTTTATCTCTGCCTAATTCATCGGGTTGAATTGCCCACCGGCATTGCAACCAAACATCCGCTAGTAATTCATAATTTTCAGTGATCGCATCAAATCGCTTTTGACTAATAGTATTTAATCTATGCTCGAATAGTTTTGCTTTTTCAGTAAGCTCTGCTTTCGTAACTTCTAAATTTGCTACATAGAGCGCTTTTTCACTTTCTAGCTTCTTGTCTAAATTAGATTTTTCATTTTGGATTATCCTCTTTGACCATAATTTACCTAGCCATGCAGACATAGCTAAAATAATTACAGCCCCACCTCCGAATAAAGGTAATAACTCTCCATAAATGAAATTGCTCAAATCATACTCCATAAGCATAACAATTTTGTCTACGACATTTGTTGTTTTATAAACCGACAAATGTCCATATATTTCAATGCATTTATCTTAACCATCAAATAAACACCTGTAAACAATTAGTTAACTACGTCTAATTTTTTACAAATAAAAAAAACACCAAAATGGTGGAGATCAACAACATATACTGTCGATGTACAGTCATATTTTCACGAGATTCATATCATGAAATAACCTTTTTTAACTATGATAGCCGAACAAATGTATCTAAAACGTTATGCTAAAAGTACCATTAAAGCGTATTTATACTGGATTGCTTCATTTATTCGCTTTAACTCTATGAGGCACCAAACAACGATGGGAGCCAATGAAGTCGTTCAATTAGTCAACCAACAAAATGTTGCTCCTAACACTCAAACACTAGCCTTAAATGCGTTGAGCTTTTTATTTAAAGAAGCGATTAAAAAGCCACTTTCATTATCATTAGGTTTTTTTTAAGAGCAAACGAGTAACTAAACTACCGGTAGTTTTAACGCAACAAGAAATAAATAATTTTTTTAAAGTGTGCTCTTCGAAGCATTATTTACCCTGTGGATTACTTTATGGCAGTGGTATGCGATTAATGGAGGTACTACGTTTACGGATACATCAGACCTTTTTCAAGATTATAAACTCCTCGATTTAAAACAAAAAAAGCACAGCTCAAAGGGCTGTGCTTTTTAATCAACTAACACTCATACGTTTATAAACATTAGTTTACAAACGAATACCGCCGTCTATCTCTACTACACGGCCAGTGAAAAAGTCGTTTTCGATAATATACTGAGCAGTATGGGCTATTTCAGCGGTTTCACCTAAGCGCCCTACGGGTGTTACTGCTAGCATGCGCTGTTTAGCTTCTGGCTTCATTACATCGGTCATGGCGGTGCTAATAACACCTGGGGCAATAGCGCCAACGCGAATACCAAAACGACCAAGTTCTTTAGCCCATGTAGTGGTTAGTGCCACAACCCCCGCTTTTGAGGCGGCATAGTTAGTTTGGCCAATATTACCTGCACGCGCTACGCTCGACATGTTTACAATTACGCCACCTTTGCCTGATTCAATCATGTAGCTTGCAGCTTCGCGCCCTGCTAAAAATACGCCTGTTAGGTTAACGTCAATCACTGATTGAAATTGTTCAAGCGACATTTTTTTAACCACTTTGCCGTCTTTGGCTTTTATAAACATACCATCGCGTAAAATCCCGGCGTTATTAATTAATACCCCAATGTGTCCAAAGTCACTGTTAATGGTATTAAATACGTCTTCAACTTCGCTCTCAACGGTTACATTGGCGCTGTAGCCTTTAATAGTGCCTGTTACGCCAGCTAATGCAGATAGCTGCTCGGTTGCTTCATTTAACTGGGCTTGCGCCATATCAATTAAGGCAATATTAGCGCCCATTAAGGCAAACTTTTGCGCCATTGCAAAACCTAAGCCTTGTGCGCCACCGGTAATAACTACGGTATTATTTTTTATTTCCACAATACTTTCCTACTTCGAAAACAATTTAAAAATGGCACTAAAATCATCACTGCCTGCACCTTGGTGCTGCATCATAGTGTATAAATTTTTAGCCATTGAGCCCATTGGCGTCAGTGAATTACTTTGTTGCGCTGCTTCCATAGCAAGGCCTAAATCTTTAGCCATTAAATCAACCATAAAACCGGGTTTATAGTCGTTACTAGCTGGTGCGGTTTCCATAACACCTGGGCAGGGGTTATAAAGTTCTAACGTCCAGTTACGACCCGAACTTGCGCTCATTATGTCGCTGAGTACTTTTGCATCGAGGCCGTTATTAATTCCCATTTGAATGGCTTCACTGGTGCCTGCCATTAAAATACTCAACAGCATATTGTTACATATTTTAGCAACTTGCCCTGCACCAATATCACCAGCATGGAATATGTTTTTACCCATATCGACTAATACAGTATTGGCTTTATCGAATGCAGCTTGCTCACCACCCACAATAAAGGTTAACGTGCCCGCTGTTGCGCCTGCTACACCACCCGATACAGGTGCATCAACAAACGCAATGCCTTGCTCGCCAAGGGCATGGCCTACATCACGAGCTGATTGTGCATCTATGGTTGAACAATCAATCACTAACGTGCTTTTACTTAGTACTTTAATTAAACCCGATTGCTCGTCTGTGCCTAAATAAAGTGATTTAACATGTTTGCTTGCCGGTAGCATGCTAATTAGCACATCAGCCTCGTGCGCACAGTCACTTGCGCTTTGCGCCGCACTAGCCCCATGATTCACAAGCTCTTTAACGGCCTCTGCACTTAAGTCAAAAACGCGCACACTGTGGCCTGCTTTAACTAAGTTTGCTGCCATTGGGCCGCCCATGTTACCTAAACCAATAAATCCTATATTAAGTTTACTCATCGCTTTACCCTTGTAAATTTAGTTGTGAAAAGTACGGCTCTAGCGGATGTTGCTCGCCAAAGCGATTTGCAAAAAAGCTCTCTACTACTTCGCTTGGCACATTAGCTAAGGTTTTAAATTGCCACTGTGGTGTACCGTCTTTATCGATTAGTAAGGCACGTACACCTTCTTGAAACTCGCCCACTTCGCCAGCACGAACCGACATGCCTAATTCCATTTTAAAACAGTCAGCTAAGTTTTTGCCTTTGCTGTGTTTAAGCTGCTCACTCACTAAAGCACAACTTAATGGACAACCATGCGCCAACGATTTTTGTGCACGTTGTAGCCATTTGTCATCTGTGGTTAGGTTTAAAATGTAATCTACCTGCTGCTGTAACGTGTCAAAGTCGCCTAACTTTTGAATTAGCGATAAGTTAGCTTTTAAATTGCCTTTAGGCATACGGCTAGAGTTGTTATCTAACTCAATAAGCAAGTTACTTAGCTTGTCGTGGTTTAAACTTGCTGTTTTACCCCATTTAGTATTGAGTAACGCTTCAACAAGCTCTGGGTATTTATTGGCATTTACAAAGTGGTCGGCAAGCGATACAAGCTTAGCGTCTTCACAATTTATAGATGCCGAGGTCAGCCCTAAAAACAAACCAACATGGGCGGGCATTTTATGTAAAAAATAACTGCCACCTACATCAGGGTAAAGACCAATGGTTTGCTCTGGCATGGCAATGCGTGATGTTTCAGTAACAACACGATGACTGGCACCGGCCATTAAACCTAAACCGCCGCCCATTACAATACCGTTACCCCAGACTAAAATGGGTTTGTTGTAGCAGTGAATTAGGTAATCGAGCTGATACTCTTGAGTAAAAAACTCTTCAACCAGTGAGCTCGGTTTACCTTCACTCATTGCTTTGTGTAAGCTCACTACATCGCCACCGGCACAAAATGCTTTTTCACCTGCGCCTTTAAGAACCACTAATGCAATGTTATCGTCTTTGTCCCATTGTTGTAGTTGCGGCTCGAGTAAGCTGATCATTTCAAAATTTAACGCGTTTAATGACTTAGGCGCGTTAAGCGTTGCAAAACCAATGAGTCGGCCATTGTCTGTGGTTGCCGTTTCAAATACCACGGCAGCATCAGCTGAATTTAAACGGGTTAATTGACTCATTAGCCATTCACCCAATTAGCTTTACGCTTTTCTAAAAAGGCGTTAACGCCCTCTTGCTGATCTTCTGTATCAAATAAACCAACAAACAGTTCACGCTCCAGTGGCAATGCATTTGCCATTGGCTGATGACGCCCTTTTTGAATCAATGTTTTACATGCAGCAACCGACGATGGGCTTTGCTCTGCCACTTGGTTTGCCAGTTTTAGTGCTGCAGCAAAGCTTTCACCTTGTGCCACTACTTCTTCCACTAAGCCAATTTGTAGCGCTTTATCGGCTTTTAAGCGCTCACCGCATAAAATCATGCGTTTTGCCCAGCCTTCACCCACTAACCATGCTAAGTTTTGCGTTCCACCAGCACAGGGTAATAAACCCACTTTTGCTTCAGGCAATGCCATTTGTGCTTGCTCTTCTGCAATACGAATATCACAAGCAAGCGCTACTTCAAGCCCGCCACCCATTGCATAACCATTAATAGCTGCAACCGACACGCCTCTAAAATTAGTTAGCGCTTCAAACGCTTCACCGAATACACATGACATATCTGCGGCGACACCTTTGTCGCCACTGGCAAATACATTTAGGTCGGCACCGGCGCTAAAAAACTTCTCGCCTTCACCAGTCAGTACTAATGCATAAATATTTTTATTGGTGTTGAGCTGATTAACTGTGTCTTTAAGCGCCACTAAGGTGTCTTTCGTCCAGGTATTGGCTGGCGGATTCGACATAGTTAAAATAGCTACATGGCCTTCAATAGTTAATTCAATGCTAGGATTTGACATACTAATTTCCTTATAAAACTTCGCTGGCTGATTCGGCTAAGATACGACGTGCAATAATCACGCGCATAATTTCGTTAGTGCCTTCTAAAATTTGATGAACACGTACATCGCGTACGTGGCGTTCAAGTGGGTACTCTTTAATGTAACCGTAGCCCCCATGAATTTGCAGCGCATCGTTACACACGGTAAAACCAATATCGGTTGCAAAGCGTTTAGCCATAGCACAATAAGTTGTTTTTTCACTGTCGTTAGTGTCAAGTTTAAACGCAGCGAGTCGAACCATTTGGCGCGCTGCTACAAGCTCGGTATTCATATCGGCAATTTTAAATTGTAGCGCTTGAAATGCTGCCAATGGCTTACCAAATTGGGTACGCTCTTTTAAATACTCACGTGCGGTATTAAGTGCCGCTTGTGCAGTACCAATAGAACAAGTGGCAATATTAATACGACCGCCATCTAAACCTTGCATGGCAAACTTAAAGCCTTCGCCTTCTTGGCCTAATAAGTTTGCTGCTGGAATTCGTACATCTTCAAAACTGATTAAGCGTGTTGGCTGGGCATTCCAACCCATTTTTTCTTCTGCTTTGCCGTACTCAATACCTTTGGCATCTGCTGGTACAACAAACGCTGAAATGCCACTTGGGCCATCTTCCCCAGTACGTGCCATTACAACTAAAATTTCTGTTTCACCGGCGCCTGAAATAAACATTTTTGAGCCGTTAATAACATACTCATCACCATCACGAACTGCTTTAGTTTTTAATGACGCAGCATCAGAGCCAGAGCCTGGCTCAGTTAAACAGTAAGAGGCTAACAATTCGCCCATTACCAATTGCTCAACGTATTTGTCTTTTACTGCATCGGTGCCAAAGCTTGCGATCATCCAGGTTGCCATATTATGAATGGTCAGCATAGCCGTGGTAGCTGTACAACCCAGTGCAAGTTGCTCAAAAATAATGCTTGAATCTAAACGAGATAAACCTAAGCCACCGGCTTCTTCTGGCGTGTATAAGCCACAAAAGCCAAGCTCACCAGCGGCTTTAATGGTGTCTTTTGGGAAAATATGTTCGCGATCCCACTTAGCTGCATGTGGTGCTAGTTCAGATTCTGCGAATTGACGCGCCGTTTGCGCAAAAGCTTGTTGATCTTCAGATAAGTTAAAGTCCATGGTAGACCTCTTGTTGTGTTTTGTTTGTTGTCGGTGCATCCCATCAAGGGAGTTATTAGTGAGGAGCGACAACACTGTGTGTTGTGCCCCTCTTTTTTATTAATTATGCGGTTAAAATGTTACTTAAGGTTAATACTCATATTTGGGCCTGAAGCGATATCATCTTCAAACCAGCGTGAGGTAATGGTTTTAGTTTCTGTGTAAAAACGAATACCTTGTTTACCATACGTGTGAGTATCACCGTAGAATGAGCCTTTCCAACCCGTGAACGAGAAAAATGGTAAAGGCACAGGAATTGGCACATTAATCCCCACTTGACCCACTTCAATTTCGTGTTGGAATTTACGTGCAACCGCACCACTTGAGGTAAATAGTGAGGTACCATTGCCGTAAGGGCTTTCGTTAATAAGCGCAATGGCTTCTTCAAGGGTATCAACAAACATACACGCCAATACTGGGCCAAAAATCTCTTCTTTGTACAAGTTCATATCTTTGGTTACATCAGTAAATAACGTAGGACCTACCCAGTTACCTTGCTCGTAACCTTCAACGGTAAAATCAGAGCCATCAATTAAACAGGTAGCGCCTTGTGCTTTACCATCGGCAATCAGTGATAAAATACGTGCTTTTGAAGCAGGCGATGTTTGTGGGCCATAAGCCGCGTCTGCATCATCCCAAACACCTGGGCGTACACCTTCAAATCCTGCTTTAATTTCATCAACCCAGTCTTTTGCTTGACCAACAAATACCGCCACAGAGATACCCATACAGCGCTGACCTGCCGCACCTACAGAGGCACCCACAAGGTTATTAACAACATGCGATTTACTCGCATCAGGCATAATTACCATGTGGTTTTTAGCGCCAACACACGCTTGAACACGTTTTAAGTTTTGTGTGCCTTTAGAGTAAATATAGGCACCTACACCACATGAACCCACAAATGAAATAGCACGAACGGCTTTGTCTTCTAGTAAGCGGTCTACTTGTGGTTTAGTACCGTGCACAACTTGTAACACGCCCTTTGGTGCACCGGCTTCAATAAATAGCTCAGCTAAGCGCATAGGAGTAAGTGGATCTTGCTCAGACGGTTTTAAAATAAAGGTGTTACCACACACAATTGCCAGTGGGAACATCCACAATGGGATCATTGCCGGAAAGTTAAATGGCGTAATACCTGCACACACACCCAGTGGCTGCATGTAAGAATACGTATCGATTTTGCGCGCTACGTTTTCCATGGTTTCACCCATCATTAACGACGGCGCATTAGCAGCTTGTTCAACTACCTCAATACCACGCCACACATCACCTTTTGCATCTTCAAACGTTTTGCCTAGCTCATGACAAATAATAGTGGCTAGTTCATCATGGTTTTCTTTTAATAGCGCCGCGTATTTCATCATAATGCGCGCACGCTCAGTAATAGGCACATCTTTCCATGTTTTAAATGTTTCGCTTGCTGATGCAATCGCCGCATCCATCTCTGCGTCTGTAGCGCATGGCACTTGCGCGAGCACTTCTTGATTAGCTGGGTTTACAACATCAATTAATTCATTTGACGTTGACTGAACGAACTCGCCGTTAATTAGTAAAGGTACTTGGTGCATAATAAATCCTATTGAGTCAATTTAATTGCCGCAGCGCTGTGATTGTTATAGTTGCTGCGGCTTTGTTATCAGTTAAAGTGCTTCGACTGCCATAGCAACGGCTTCACCGCCACCTATACACAAGGACGCAACGCCTTTTTTGAGGCCTCGGTTTTTAAGCGCATGAATAAGTGTTACTAAAATACGTGCGCCACTGGCACCGATTGGGTGACCCAATGCACACGCACCACCATTAACATTAACTTTGCTTTCATCAAGCTTTAATTCGTTAATAGCCAACATGGTAACCATGGCAAACGCTTCATTAATTTCCCATAAATCAACATCGGCGGTTGTCCAGCCAGCTTTTTCAAGAACGCTGTTCATTGCGCCCACTGGGGCTACGGTAAATTCACTTGGTTTTTGAGAGTGAGTACTGTGAGCAACAATTCTACAAAGTGGTGTTAAACCCTCAGCTTTTGCTTTTGATTCGCTCATTAGTATTAGCGCAGCACCACCATCTGAAATAGACGATGAATTAGCGGCAGTAATAGTGCCGTCTTTTTTAAATGCAGCTCTTAAGCTTGGAATTTTTTCAGGACGTGCGTTGCCAGGTTGCTCATCAATTGAAACAGTGACATCGCCTTTACGCGTTTTAATAGTGTGCGGAGTAATCTCGTTATCAAACCACCCATTGTCTATGGCTGCATTTGCTTTACTTAATGAACCCAGTGCAAACGTATCCATTTGCTCACGACCAATACCATATTCATCGGCTGTGTCTTGAGCAAAGCATCCCATTGCTTTATTGTCGTAGGCGTCTTCTAGGCCATCACTCATCATGTGATCTTTGATTTCGCCATGCCCCATACGCATACCGCCGCGGGCTTTAGGAATAAAGTAAGGTGCATTGGTCATGCTTTCCATACCACCAGCGATTGCTGATTCAATAGAACCTGCTTTAATAAGGTCATTCGCTAACATCGCTGCTTTTAATCCAGAGCCACATACTTTATTAATAGTGGTAGCGCCGGTGCTTAGTGCAAGCCCCGCTTTAAGCATTGCTTGACGCGCAGGTGCTTGGCCTAAACCGGCTGGTAATACGCAGCCCATAATTACTTCATCAATTGCATCATTGCTTAAACCCGTTTGAGCAAGTGCGCCTGCAATGGCCGTAGCACCTAATTCGGTAGACTGCGCATCACTTAGTGCGCCCATAAATCCACCCATTGGGGTGCGTTTTGCTGCTACAATTACAACGCTTTCGAAAGACATAAAAGGCTCCATTTTCAATTAACGCAAACATGTTTTATTATGTTTAGCTTAATGTTTAAACTAATCTGATAAATACGAGCATACATAAAATTTACGTTTACGCCAACGTAAATCTAAAATCAACTTTCTAATTAGTGTAAAAACTGTAAAGTTAGCTTGCTAAAAATTTATTACATACTGTCTAACTGGCTTATAACGTTTATAAACACTCAACTTCTGCTGCATTTCCGCTTTTATTTTATACGTCTAAAGTATAACAACCAGATCGCACTTTACCTTTACGTAAACTTCACTTATATTGGAGTTATTCGAATGAGGTAAACATTACAATGAAATCAGATAATCAAACAAACTTTGCAAATTCAGCCAACGAGCCGGCTAAAAACGAACAAACTTTTAGCATTAGTGAATTGGCTAAAGAATTTGATATTACCACCCGCTCTATCCGTTTTTACGAAGACCAAGGGTTAATATCGCCAGAGCGCAATGGTCAAACACGTATTTACTCAAAGCGCGACAAGGTACGCCTTAAGCTAATACTTCGCGGTAAACGTTTAGGTTTCACCTTAGCTGAAACAGGTCGTTTGTTTGAACTGTATGATGCTGATAAATCAAGTGCAAAACAGTTAGTTACTATGCTTGACCTTATCAGTGAGAAAAAAGCCGATCTTTCACAACAGATGGATGACATTAAAGTGGTTCTTATGGAACTGGTCACCGCTGAACGTCGCTGTCGCGACACGCTTAGCAAAATAGATGAATAAAATATAACAACGTCATCAACACACAGGAATTAATCATGAGCACTATTTCACTATATAAAGAAATGAACTTTGGCCTTGGCGAAACTGCAGATATGATCCGCAGTCACGTAAACAGCTTTGCCAGTCAAGAAATTGCCCCACTAGCTGAAAAAACTGACCTTGATAATGCGTTCCCCAATGAACTTTGGCCGCAAATGGGTGAAATGGGCGTGCTTGGCATGACCGTGGATGAAGAGTTTGGTGGTGCTGGCTTAGGCTATTTGGAGCACGTTATTGCCATGGAAGAAATTAGCCGTGCAAGTGCCTCTATTGGTTTAAGTTACGGTGCGCATTCAAACCTGTGTGTTAATCAAATAAACCGTAATGGTTCACAAGCACAAAAAGAAAAATACTTACCTAAACTAATTAGCGGCGAGCACATTGGTGCACTGGCGATGAGTGAGCCTAACGCGGGCTCTGATGTTGTTTCTATGAAACTTAAAGCAGAGAAAAAAGGCGATAAATACATTTTAAACGGTAATAAAATGTGGATCACTAATGGCCCTGACGCTGATACGTTGGTAATTTATGCAAAAACAGATTTAAACGCCGGCGCTAAAGGGATTACTGCCTTTATTGTAGAAAAAACATTCCCTGGTTTTTCAACCGCACAAAAGCTCGACAAGCTCGGCATGCGTGGTTCAAATACCTGTGAATTGGTATTTGAAAACTGTGAAGTACCCGAAGAAAATATTTTAGGTAACTTAAACGAAGGCGTTAAGGTACTTATGAGTGGCCTTGATTATGAGCGTGTTGTTTTAGCGGCCGGCCCACTTGGCATAATGCAAGCGTGTATGGATATTGTGGTGCCTTACATCCATGAGCGTAAGCAATTTGACAGCCCTATTGGTCAATTTCAGTTAATACAAGGCAAAATTGCTGATATGTATACACAAATGAATGCAGCTCGCTCATATGTGTACACAGTAGCAAAAGCATGTGATCGCGGCGAAACCACCCGTAAAGACGCTGCTGGCGCAATTTTATACGCTGCTGAGCTTGCAACTAAAATGGCATTAGACGCAATTCAAATTTTAGGCGGCAATGGTTATATAAATGAATACGCAACAGGTCGTTTACTGCGTGATGCGAAATTGTATGAAATTGGTGCAGGCACCTCAGAAATACGCCGTATGTTAATTGGTCGCGAATTATTCACTGAAAGCCGCTAAGGATTAGTTATGACGATTTTAAAATCGAGCGTTAATCCGCATGATCCAAATTTTGTGCAAAATCACAACAACATGTCGGCGCTAGTGGATGATTTACGCGGTAAAGCAGCAACAATACGTTTAGGCGGCGGCGCTGCTCTAAAAGAGCGCCATGAAGGCCGCGGTAAATTGTTTGTCCGTGACCGTATTACCACTTTGCTAGATGAAGGCTCGCCATTTTTAGAAATATCGCAATTTGCTGCCTTTGGCGTTTATGAACAAGATATTCCTTGTGCCGGTGTGGTTGCAGGTATTGGTCGCGTTAAAGGCGTTGAATGTATGGTGATTGCTAATGATGCGACAGTAAAAGGCGGCACCTATTTCCCGCTGACTGTTAAAAAGCATTTACGCGCTCAAGACATCGCCGAACGTTGTCATTTACCGTGTATTTATTTAGTTGACTCAGGTGGCGCAAACTTACCTGAGCAAGACGACGTATTCCCTGACAAACTGCATTTTGGTCGTATTTTTTATAATCAAGCGCGTATGTCGGGTAAAGGCATTCCACAAATTGCTGTGGTTATGGGGTTATGTACTGCAGGTGGTGCGTATGTTCCTGCTATGGCCGATGAAAGTATTATTGTAAAAGAGCAAGGCACTATCTTTTTAGCTGGTCCGCCGCTGGTAAAAGCTGCCACCGGTGAAGTAGTTACTGCAGAAGAGCTTGGTGGCGCCGATGTACACTGTAAAACATCAGGTGTGGCCGATCATTACGCAGAAAATGATGCTCATGCCTTGTCGATTGCTCGCCAATGTATTGAGCGAATTAACTATTCGCGCCCTACCTCACCATTACTAGAAGAAGTAAAAGCCCCTCGTTATGATATTAACGAACTTTACGGCATTGTCGGTACTGATCTCAAAAAGCCATTTGATGTCCGTGAGGTCATTGCACGTACTGTCGATGACTCATCGTTTGATGAATTTAAACGCTACTTTGGTGAAACACTGGTAACAGGTTTTGCCAGCATTTATGGTCATCCCGTAGGCATAGTGGCCAACAACGGTATTTTATTTAGTGAGTCAGCGCAAAAAGGCGCACACTTTATTCAATTATGCGCTCAGCGCAACATTCCACTGGTATTTTTACAAAACATCACTGGCTTTATGGTTGGTAAAAAATACGAGTCTGAAGGCATTGCTAAACACGGCGCTAAAATGGTGATGGCGGTATCGTGTGCCGACGTACCCAAATTTACTATTTTAATCGGTGGCTCATACGGTGCAGGTAACTATGGTATGTGTGGTCGAGCGTTTGAACCGACCATGATGTGGATGTGGCCAAATGCTCGTATTTCAGTTATGGGTGGTGAACAAGCCGCTGGTGTAATGGCGCAAGTAAAACAAGATGGTTTAGCCCGCAAAGGCGAAAGCATGAGCGAGCAACAAATTAGCGATTTTAAAAAGCCGATCATCGATCAATACGAACAGCAAGGTCACCCATATTATGCCAGCGCCCGTTTATGGGATGATGGCATTATTGACCCTGCCGATACACGCAATGTTCTTGGGCTTGCACTTAGCGCAGCTAAAAATGCTCCTGAGCGTGAATCAAAATTTGGCGTATTTAGAATGTAATGGGAGCTTAAAATGTCAGTAACACTACAAATAACAAAATCTAATGTGGCTGTACTTGTTTTAAGTCGCCCAGAAAAACGCAATGCCTTTAATAGCGACGTTATCCATGAGCTTATTCAATGTATTGAACATGCTAATACGCTCGATATTCGTGCCCTTGTCTTAAAAACTGAGGGTAAACACTTTTCAGCCGGTGCCGATTTAGCCTGGATGAAATCGATGGCAGATAACAACTATAACGATAATTTGGCCGATTCAATGCAGCTGGCTAAGTTAATGCAAGTTTTAGCACAAAGCCCACACCCTACTATTTGTGCGGTACAAGGCGCAGCATTTGGTGGCGCATTGGGCTTAATTGCTTGCTGTGATATTGCGCTCAGTAAAGACGACGCTCAATTTTGTTTAAGTGAAGTTAAATTAGGTTTAATTCCTGCTGTTATAAGCCCTTATGTAATAAAAGCTATTGGTGAACGCGCTGCTCGTCGTTACTTCTTAACGGCTGAAGTATTTGATGCGCATATGGCTAAACAGCTGGGGCTAGTTCACCAAATTACAGGGAATTTAGACTGTGCACTGGATAACCTATTACAAACGCTGATAGATAATGGCCCGGTAGCGGTTAAAGCAGCTAAAGCGCTTATTAATGATGTGGCAAACAAAGAAATCGATAACGAAATAATTGCGCTCACTGAAGAACGTATAGCCAAAATTCGTGTATCAGACGAAGGTCAAGAAGGTCTAACTGCCTTTTTTGAAAAACGCCCTCCCCAATGGCAACTCTAGGACGCATTATGAACACAGTACACTTACAAAAAATTCTGATTGCTAATCGCGGAGAGATTGCTTGTCGTATTATGCGAACAGCAAAGCAAATGGGCTTGACCACAGTTGCGGTTTATTCAGATGCAGATAAAAACGCTCAACATGTGAAAATGGCGGATGAAGCCTACCATATTGGTGCAGCGCCGAGTAAAGACTCATACCTAGTTGCAGATAAAATACTAAACGTTGCCAAAATGAGTGGCGCTGATTGTATTCACCCTGGTTATGGATTTTTATCTGAAAACAGCGAATTTGCTAATGTTTGTGAAGCCAATAACATTGCCTTTATTGGGCCACCAGCAAGCAGCATAGAAGCTATGGGCTCTAAGACCCGTGCAAAAGAAATTATGGCAGCCGCTAATGTTCCTTTGGTGCCAGGTTATTATGGCGATAAACAAGACCCTAGCTTTTTACAAGCTGAGGCTGAAAAAATTGGCTACCCTGTGCTTATCAAAGCGGCCTTTGGTGGCGGTGGTAAAGGCATGCGTATTGTTTCAAAAGCCAGTGAGTTTATAAGCGCATTAGAAGGTGCTAAACGTGAAGCTACTGCCGGTTTTGGTAATGATCTGGTTTTGCTTGAGCGTTATGTTGACCAACCACGCCATGTTGAAGTACAAGTATTTGCTGATAACTATGGCAACTGTGTGTATTTAGGTGATCGTGATTGTTCATTGCAGCGTCGGCATCAAAAAGTGATTGAAGAAGCGCCTGCCCCCGGTTTATCAGACTCATTGCGAAAAGAAATGGGCGAAGCCGCGGTACGATGTGCCCTAGCAATTGACTACCGAGGCGCTGGCACTGTGGAATTTTTACTCTGTGGTGATGAGTTCTTTTTCATGGAAATGAATACTCGCTTGCAAGTAGAGCACCCAGTGAGTGAAATGGTCACAGGCGTTGATTTAGTTAATTGGCAAATTAATGTAGCCAGTGGTTTAGCGTTACCTTTAGCGCAAGCAGATATTCAGCTACAAGGACACAGCTTTGAAGCACGTATTTATGCTGAAGATCCAAGTAATGACTTTATTCCGTGCTCTGGCACTATTGAGGCACTATATACGCCCCCGAACAGTGAATATGTACGTATTGATACTGGTATTGCCCAAGGTGATGAAATAAGCCCGTATTACGATCCAATGATTGCCAAACTTATTGTTCATGATGATAACCGCGACCAAGCACTTTCGCGTTTACAACAAGCATTAACACAATTTCATTTAGCCGGATTTAGCACTAATATCAGCTTTTTATATAATTTAGCGATTCATCCACGCTTTAAACAAGGTGCTCCAAGCACCCACTTTATTGCAGAGCAAGGTGAAGCGTTAGTTACTATTGACCCGTCTTTATTACAAACTAGCCGCTTAATTGCAGGTTTTGCGTATTTAGCATCACTTGGTAGTAATACAAGTAGTGCAAATCCATGGCAACAATTACATGGGTTTAGTTTAAATGCGCCGCAACAAGTTAACATTCCATTTAGCGATACCCCCTTAAACGCAATAAAAACCGCGCAGGGCTATAGCATGACCATTAATGACAACACCTTTGAAGTGCAAGGTGAGTTAACTAATGGCTACTGCAACGTATCGATTAATGGCGCTAAACACACTGCGCATGTTAGCCACGTTGATAATGCCATTACTGTAATGAACCAAGCACTGCAAACTAAGTTTGAATGTGTTGATAAACATTTCATCAGCTCACATGAAAATGAGGCATTACCCCTTGCTGCCCCACTTAATGGTACTGTAGTTAAACACTTGTTAGAGGTGGGAAGCACCATTACTAAAGGCGATGCAGTGGTTATAATTGAAGCAATGAAAATGGAATACACGCTTAATGCCCCACATGATGGCGTATTAAAAAGTTACTGTTTTGCTGAGGGTGAACTGGTAAGCCATGGCGCTTTACTGGCCATAGTTGAAGACACAACTGCAGAGGAACCCGCTTAATATGAGTTCATTATTACCTAAAGCAGTGCGCATTGTTGAAGTGGGCGCCAGAGATGGACTTCAAAATGAAGCCGCTGTAGAAACTGCTGATAAAATAACGCTTATTAACGCACTCGCCGCTGCAGGCATAAAAGACATAGAAGCTGGAGCGTTTGTCTCACCTAAATGGGTGCCACAAATGGCAGACTCTAGTGAAGTAATAAGCGCACTTAATTTACCTGAGGTTAATCTCAGTGCCCTTACCCCTAATTTAAAAGGGGCAGAGGCAGCAGATGCTGTAGGTATTAAAGAATTTGCAATATTTACCGCAGCGAGCGAAGCATTTTGCCAAAAAAATATTAACTGCTCTATTGAGCAAAGTTTGGCGCGTTTTAGTGAAGTTATGGCTTTTGCAAAGGCGCATAACATTCGCGTGCGCGGTTATGTAAGTTGTGTGTTAGGTTGCCCGTATGAGGGAGATGTTGACCCTCATACTGTACTGGCTGTTGCTGCTAAACTCTTAAAAATGGGCTGTTATGAAATTAGCCTAGGTGACACCATAGGTGTTGGCACACCCGCTAAAGTAATAGAGCTACTTACATTGCTACTTAAACATATTGATAAATCTAAACTTGCTGTACATTTTCATGACACATACGGGCAAGCGCTCACAAATATTTACGCTGCTCTAAACCTTGGTATAGCAACGGTTGACAGTGCTGTTGCCGGCCTTGGTGGCTGCCCATATGCCAAAGGCGCGTCAGGAAATGTTGCCACCGAAGATGTTGTATACTTACTGCAAGGGCTTGGCATTGAGCATGGAATTGATTTACAAAGGCTTGCTGAGGCAGGTTGGCAAATTACGAGTGCACTGAACAAACAACCTGCTAGCAAGGTTTCTGCAGCATTACACGCACAATAATTACATAGCACAGAATGAGGAGTGACTCATGGCCGGTTTTGATAAAGTAGTTTCTAGTTATGAAGCTGCAATGGAAGGTTTAAAAGACGGCGATACAATAATAGCTGGTGGTTTTGGCTTATGTGGTATCCCTGAGGGGCTAATTGCCCAAATTAAAAAAATGCAAACTAAAGAATTAACCGTTGTTTCCAATAACTGTGGTGTTGATGACTTTGGTTTAGGGCTGTTACTGCACGACAAGCAAATTAAAAAAGTAGTCGCCTCATACGTTGGTGAAAATGCCTTGTTTGAACAGCAGCTACTCAGTGGCGAGATTGATGTAGAACTTACACCACAAGGTACTCTTGCTGAAAAAATGCGTGCTGGTGGTGCAGGAATACCTGCTTTTTACACAGCCACAGGTTACGGCACACCGGTTGCTGAGGGTAAAGAAGTAAAAGAGTTTAATGGTCGCCCTTATATTTTAGAAGAGTCAATTACCGGTGAATTCGCTATTGTAAAAGCATGGAAAGCGGATCGCTACGGCAACTTAGTATTTCGTCATACAGCCATGAACTTCAATCCAATGGCGGCTACTGCGGGTAAAATTACCGTTGCAGAAGTAGAGGAAATTGTTGAGCCAGGCGAACTTGAGCCAAGCCAAATACATACGCCAGGAATTTTTGTTAACCGCGTTATAAAAGGTAACTTTGAAAAACGCATTGAACGTGTTACCACACGAGATTAAGCAGGAGCACTAACAATGGCATTATCACGTGAACAAGTCGCAATGCGCGTAGCTCAAGAGTTACAAGATGGGTTTTATGTTAATTTGGGCATTGGTATTCCGACACTCGTCGCAAACTATGTACCCGATGGCATAGAAGTTATGCTACAGTCCGAAAATGGTCTTTTAGGCATGGGCGAATACCCTACTAAAGCCACTGTTGATGCGGATATGATCAACGCGGGTAAAGAAACCGTGACGGCAGCTACCGGTGCAGCTATATTTAATAGTGCAGATAGTTTTGCCATGATACGGGGTGGTCATGTAGACTTAACCGTTCTGGGCGCGTTTGAGGTAGACCAAAACGGTTCTATAGCCTCATGGATGATCCCTAAAAAATTAATTAAAGGCATGGGCGGAGCGATGGATTTAGTCGCAGGTGCAAAAAACATTATTGTTACCATGACCCATGCCAGTAAACACGGCGACTCTAAGTTATTAGAAAGCTGTACGTTACCGCTAACGGGCGTTAACTGTGTTAAAAAAATAGTTACTGATTTAGCCGTTCTAGAAGTAAAAGACGGCGCATTTCATTTACTAGAACGCGCACCAGGCGTATCAGTTGATGAAATTATTAGCAAAACGGCAGGTAAATTGCTTGTTAATGGTGATATTCCTGAGATGGTGTTTTAAACCACTCATAATTTCACTCTGTACCGACCTCATTCCCAGTGCCAATGGCGCTGAGTTACCCAAAATCCCTCGTAAGAGGGATTTTTTTTGTCTATATTTTAGTTTTTGCACTATAGTGACAATTTAACGCACCACTTAGGTGAATTCGACCTAATAAAATAAATAAATTGCTGATATAGTTAGTTTTTATTTTTGGTTTAATTATTGCCTATTACTAGGCGATTGAAATAACTTTATACTGGATACCATGCAAACACCTATTCGCGGCCTTCGCTCTTTTTGTTTTGCCGCAAAAAGCTTAAGTTTTAAACATGCTGCTAAAGAGCTTTACTTAACGCCCTCGGCTGTAAGCCACCAAATTAAACAGCTAGAAGAGCAGCTAGGCATTGATTTATTTCAAAGACAAACTCGATCTATTAGTTTAACGCCTGCAGGTAAAAACTTTTTTGAAGCAATTTATCCAATTATAAATATGCTAGAGAGTACCATTAATGAATTTAGTCAGTTACAACAAAATGTAAACTTAACCATTACCCTGCCCGAATTTTTTGCCAGTGAATTGTTAATGCCTAAGCTCAGTGAATGGACCAGCGAGCACCCTAACATTAATTTACACATGGATACCCTTAAAACTCGAAAGGAATTAACCCGCCAGAGTGATTTATCAATAATTTTATCTTCAAGTAAACCACTTGATGGACTGGCTACCGAGTTATTTAATTTAGAATATATTCCAGCGTGTAATAAAAAACTGCTTGAACAATGGCAAAACGATCATTGTCAGGCACTTAACCAAGTACCCCTTATTGTGCATAAAGCAAGGCCTTGGGCTTGGCATCAGTGGGCAGAAAAAGTTGGGATTGATGACTTTTCACCAACACAAATTATTCAAATAGATAGTATGTTTGGTGTAGCAAGGGCGGCGCAACAAGGAATGGGCATTGCACTTATTCCTCTGCCAATTAGCCAAAGCTGGCTGGATGAGCAATGGCTTTATAAACTATTTGAACAACCCCTTACCACCAAAGATAAATACTACTTGGTACAACATGGCTCTAGTACGGCAAACCACCCGCTCGATTTGTTTGCAAAATGGGTAATTAACACCTTCAGACAAACAAAATGACTATTAATTAAACGCCCTTTTATGGGCGTTTAATTATTTACGACCTTTTTAAAATATTTTTTCGTGTCACACGCAAACCTAAAAAATAAAATATAAACAGCATTATCAATAACTTGCACAACCTTCAATTAACTAAGTTTATAGATTAGATTTTTTCACTTATTAGTTTTGTTTTTATCGCTTGTCGAAATTGAGTAAAAGCTCTAAAGTTAACTCAACAAATCAGCAACGACCAAAAATAATAAAACGCGTTACTGAAACCAAATTTAATTAGTTTGTAACAACAAGCTAGTACAAAAGAATCTTTATTGTGTGTGAAGATGTTGTCAGTGTAAAAAACAGCTCAAGTTCGGTGGTGACTTAGCTTGGGTTGTTTTTATTTTACGCTTACACCCGCCAATAAATATAAGAATCTTTATTGTGTGTGAAGATGTTGTCAGTGTAAAAAGCAACTCAAGTCCGGTGGTGACTGAGCTTGAGTTGTTTTTATTTACATTCACATCAGCAACAATAATTCAGCATTAGTTTTTACTAATACAACCCCCCGAATCTTTATTGTGTGTGAAGATGTTGTCAATTGAAATGCAGCGACCTTTTTTAAGTATCGCTGCTTTTTTTTGCTTAAAATTTGCCTATTTGCTAATTAGCTTAAACATCATCTGATCTGTTTATTTCATCGCGAGCAACAAATTCTAATACAGTGGCATTAATACAATATCTATCTTGACCATTTGGCCCTTCACCCGGGAATAAATGCCCTAAATGAATCCCGGTACTTTTAGATTTAAGCTCAATACGTTGCATTCCCCAACTGTTATCTTCATGCTGCGTTACGCTGTCTTTTACAGGGTGTGTAAACGACAACCAGCCAGTACCCGAATTAAATCTGTCGCGGGTATCAAACAAGGGTTCACCACTAAGTTTATCGATAAAAATGCCATCGGGGGTGTTTTTAAAAATAGCGTATTCTTTGCAATATGGGCTGTCGGTTTTAGCGTTAAACGCTACTTTATAAGCTTCACTGTCACCGAGTTTAAATGCACCTAGCGCTTTATAAAACAGCTCGGCATCCATATAACCTTGGCGAGAATACACTTCTACTCCATCTTCTAAAAATAGTATGGTGGGTGTAGCCCAAGTTGCACTTTTGATAGTTAAGCCGCTAAGCTGATCAGCATGGCGAAATGTCATTGGTATTGTGCCTTTGTAGTCATTGGCTACCACCGCTTTAAACTTTTCACAGTAAGGGCAGTAATCGCGAGAGTCTAAAATAACAATTTGTTTGCCAGTCAACAATGCAGTGTTATCAACCTGCTGCTTTTCGTCTTGACTAAAAACAACACCGGTTGAATGGTCTGGGCAATAACCGTTTGGATTTTTTTCAAGATAATTTTGATGATATTCTTCAGCAGAATAAAAGCGCTCAAGTGGCTTAATTTGTGTAGCAATTGTTCCATAACCTGCTTTGGTGAGTAACTGCTGATACTGCTGTGTTACCGCAAGCGCGGTGTTTGCTTGCTCGTCACTTGTAGTTAAAATAATAGAGCGATATTGTGTGCCTACATCATTACCTTGGCGATTTTTTTGAGTCGGATCGTGGCTTTCGTAATAATTTTTCAGCAGCTCTTTTGCCGAAATAATATTGCTATTAAATGTAACCTGCACCACTTCAGCGTAGTTATCTTCATCGAAACGACGCGATAGCTTAGTTATATTCCTGTAGGTTGGTTTAAACCCATGCCCATCGGCATAGCCCGACTCTGCATCGAGTACCCCATTTAGTGCTTCGTAACGTTTTTCTGCCCCCCAAAAACAGCCCGAGCCAAGCACTAGCTTTTCTACATGCATAGTGGCATCTAACTCACTGGATTTAGTTACCTCATCTGACGAGATAGCGCTCATCGTACTTAGTAATCCCAACATAGCAAATGTAGCTAATATTAACTCCTTAAACATACGATTACCTCTTAGTTTTAGTTACTCTAGGGTCTGTTGACCTTCCAAGGTTAAATTTGCAGCAGTCTGTTTGGTGTTTAGGCAAGGCAGAGCCTATGTGGTGTGGTTATTCCCCATAAATAGGCGATAACGCAGCATCAATGCCAAACAGGCGGTGCCCGAAGGGTTCTGCCTAGGAGCGATTTACCCTTTGTTGCCTACATGGATGTAGGTAAGGGGCGTGAGCAGGACGCGGAAGCTTTGCTCGGTTTTTACTTAGCCCACTAGGTTACAAACCTCGCGCCGCGATTAAACCGCCCCTAGTTTGAACAATTTTAATCCGCAAAGGTCAACAGACCCTAAAGCTGACCTGTGAACTCAACAATAAATTTCACACACAACAAAACTTTACGGATGAGAGAGTTTATTCGATCCGAGCTTGTCTATTAATATCGTAATAGTACAGCGACTGTGATAGCTTAAATGTAATTAATATTAATGAGTTATCGATATGAGCATGATTCCTAGTATAAAAATTTTAACGAACTCTAGCCTGCTTTTTGATGTTTCTCACTACAGCGAACCACACATACTTGCGACCCAAAAAAAGCTTTGGGCACTCGCCCAACACTGTAAAAACAGCAATGAATTTATCGATTTGGTACCAGCTATGAATTCGTTAACTTTGTATTTAAAGTCCTCAGAAATGCTTAATAAATGGTACAACACCTTAGCTAAGTTATGGGAGGAAGTAGATGATTATCCGTTTGATAGCCAGCACCACCAAATTAATACCTACTACCAAGGTGAAGATTTAGATTACGTAGCTAACTATCATCAACTCACAATTGATGAAGTGATTAACTTACATAGTAAAGAGTTATATCACGTTCTATTTTTAGGCTTTGTTCCCGGTTTCCCTTATTTACATGGGCTCAACTCACGGTTATTTACCCCAAGGCGCGATAACCCGCGAGTGAGTGTACCTAAAGGCGCTATTGCCATTGGAGCAGACCAAACAGGTATCTACCCTGAAGATTCGCCAGGTGGTTGGCATATTATTGCTCACACTGATGCCTGCTTATTTGATTCTAAAGCGGCTAATCCTTGCTTATTTAAACCTGGCGATACCATAGAGTTTGTGCCTGTAAAAGGAGTAAGCAATGATTAAAGTAATCAAGAGCGGTATTCAACTAACAATTCAAGATTTAGGCCGTGTGGGTTTTCGACATTTAGGGGTAAGCCGCTCAGGCAGCCTTGATACCTGTGCGCACATCATTGCAAACCGTTTATTAAATAACACCGACAACGCTGCCGTGCTGGAATTAACCGTGGGTTTATGCGAACTGCAATTTCAGTGTGATACCGTTATTGCCCTTCATGGAGCCGACCTCAAAGCAACCCTTGATGGACACCCGCTTTATCCAGGCTGGAGTTACCCAATAAAAGCAATGCAAACACTTAAATTTGCAACTGGCCGTGGTGGTTCACGAGCCTACATCGCGGTAAAAGGCGGTATTGAATGCCCAGAGGTTATGGGTTCTAAATCTACCGATTTAGGGGCAGCCATTGGCGGCTTTAATGGCCGTGCACTGCAAAGCGGTGATGTGCTAGCCATAAGCCCTTATACTAAACCTTGGTTATGTAATAAGGGCGCCCTTACCCCACCTAAACGTAATATTATCCGTTTACATGTTGGTCCTCATTATGAGCTACTAACACCCGAGTGCATTAATGCTTTTTGTGATACCGCATTTACTATTAATCCAAATAGTAATCGTATGGGCGTACGCCTAGATCATAAAAATACGGCTGTTATGCAACACTCTCTTTCACTGCCCTCCGTAGCAGTCGCACCTGGGAGCATACAGCTTCCACCTGATGGCAATCCTATAGTGTTATTAAATGACGGGCAAACAACGGGGGGTTATCCTTTAATAGCGCATGTAATAGAAGCCGACTTACATCAGTTTGCACAATTTAGAACTGCCGACCCAATCACCTTTGAATTTGTATCACTTGAGCGAGCAAATGCTGCAAAAAATAAGCTCGATGCTCACCTAGCACAACTTAAGCTGAGTTTAAGCCGCTACTGGGATTAATTAATAGTGCACTCACGCTCACTCACTGAGTAACTCAACCGCTATTTATTTATTTTTCGCTTTGCACTTTCTTGGTGCAAGGCAAACTAATTGTTGCAATTTAATTTAACTTTAACGTAATTTTAAATTAAAAATTGTACATTGCATTTTAATCTCCTTGCCAATATCACCACATTGGTGCAACGCCAATCTATTTGGTGCATAAATTATTCTTATTATTTTAAAAAAGCCATGTGACTTAGGTATTTATTTCTGATAAAACAAGGTTAGTCTTTAGCAAACTCGCTATCGTAGGCACTTAATAGGAATGAGGAAAAATTATGTGTTCAATATTCGGCGTACTCGATATTAAATCGGATCCCAGCCAGTTACGCGCTCAGGCAATCGAAATGTCCAAACTGCTTCGCCACCGCGGGCCTGATTGGTCAGGGGTGTATTCATCAGACAAAGCAATTTTAGTGCACGAACGCTTAGCAATAGTCGGCGTATCAAGCGGTGCGCAACCATTATACAACCCAGAAAAAACGCATATTTTAGCGGTAAATGGCGAAATTTATAACCACAAAGAGCTTGCGGCTAATTTAGAAGTCGAGTTTGATTTTCAAACCCAGTCAGATTGTGAAATTATTTTAGCCCTGTATAAACAAAAAGGGCCTGCATTTTTAGATGACTTAAATGGTATTTTTGCCTTTTGTTTATATGATGAAGAGCAAGATGCTTATCTAATTGGTCGCGACCACATTGGTATTATTCCGCTGTATACAGGCCACGACGAGCATGGCAACTTTTATGTAGCATCAGAGCTAAAAGCGCTTTCACCTATTTGTAAACATATTGAGGAGTTCCCACCGGGGCATTTCCTTTACAGCAAAGACGGTAAATTAACACCGTACTACCAACGTGATTGGCAAAGCTACGACGCAGTTAAAAACAACGATGCCAAGGCAGAAGATGTAAAAGATGCTCTAGAAGCCGCGGTAAAACGCCAGCTTATGTGTGACGTACCTTACGGTGTATTACTATCAGGTGGGTTAGATTCGTCGGTTATTTCAGCTATAACTCAACATTTTGCTGCAAAACGTATTGAAGACAACGACGAAAGTGACGCTTGGTGGCCTAAACTGCACTCGTTTTCAGTGGGTTTAGAGGGCTCTCCCGATTTAGCAGCAGCGCAAAAAGTGGCTGATATGATAGGTACTATTCACCACCCTATTATTTTTACTATTCAACAAGGTATTGATGCTCTTAAAGAAGTGATTTATCACATTGAAACCTACGATGTAACCACTATTCGTGCATCAACCCCTATGTACTTAATGGCACGCCAAATTAAAGCTATGGGCATTAAAATGGTACTTTCAGGTGAAGGTGCCGATGAATTATTTGGTGGTTATTTATATTTTCATAAAGCACCCAATGCACAAGAGTTTCATGAAGAGCTAAACCGTAAAGTATCAAAACTGCATATGTTTGATTGTTTACGTGCTAATAAATCAATGGCTGCTTGGGGTGTTGAAGCACGCGTGCCATTTTTAGATAAAGAATTTGTTGATGTGGCAATGCGCATCAACCCAGAAGCTAAAATGTGTAAAGACGAAAAAATTGAAAAGCATATTTTACGTGCTGGGTTTGACGGCTACCTTCCAGATGACGTGCTATGGCGTCAAAAAGAACAATTCTCTGATGGTGTTGGCTACAGCTGGATTGATACTTTAAAAGAGTATGTGAATGAGCAAGTAACGGATCAAGAACTTGCGAATGCTAAATTTAAATACCCAATTAACACGCCAGATTCAAAAGAAGCGTATTTTTACCGTCGTATTTTTGAATCGCACTTCCCGGGCGATGCTTCTGCTAACTGTGTACCACATGGTAAATCAGTAGCATGTTCAACCCCCGAAGCACTGGCGTGGGATGCATCATTTCAAAACAATGCGGATCCATCTGGACGCGCCACAGGCGTTCACAATGAAGCATATAAAAAATAGTTACCCCCCTATCTACGCTGCAGCTTAAAAACTGCAGCTTTTCTTCGCTGTTTTAGTGAATAATTTCTTGAAATTTTATGGCACTAAGAGAAGTGAATGAAAAAGCTAAGCCATTCAATTTAATCATTTATGTTTAATCACTGTTGTTTGTCACTTCTCTACAAGCGCAGCGTTTCTTTGCCATTTTTGTAAATTAAATCTCAAAGGTGAGATAAACCTTTGACCAATTTAGTTTAAACAGTAAGATTTAGTCGCTTTTTATAAAAACTATTTCAATCTCGCTTTTTCATTAACCTCATGAACAATATCTATCTAACTCATTATCCCAAATCATAAAAACATAGTTAAAATGTCATTAATAAATCATTTAATAAATGAATAGTGATTTTAAAACGCTGACTTAGTTTTTTACGTATTCAATAGCGTTTTTTTAGTTATTTACTTGTCTGATTAGGCCGAATATTCATTCACTTAGCTTTGCATTCAATGCTATATACGACTATAAAATAATTAGCTGACACATTAGTTATCATTTGTTCAGCTGCCAGATATGTACAATAAAAAGACAAAAGCAGCTTAAAGTTTTGCCAAAGTGTTAATTCTTTTGCATTTAATATTTAACTCCCCTATTAGTAAAGGTATGATGGGCAATTAAATTAGTTAGTCTTCTAACTATTCGTGTTATTAGCTTTAGTTATAAATCTAATAAGACGAATACAGTGAACTATAAAAAACTGGCATTAAGCCAACCTGTTTCATTAACCAATGAGGTATTGCATGAGCGAGAATCATGACAAGTACAGTATTGATAATACGGACTACACCGTAGGTCAAGACAACGTACAAAAGTGGGGATTTGATATACATAACCCTGTATTCGGGATCAGTGCAGGGTTAATAGCACTTTTTTTAATCGCCGTACTAGTGTCAGATGCCGAAGTAGCTAAAACAACACTAAATGGTATCAAAACCGATATTATTAATAATTTTGACGGCTTATTTATGTGGGCTGCCAACTTCTTTGTTATTTTTTGTTTAGTTTTAATTTTTTCACCATATGGCAATATCCGCTTAGGCGGTGACGATGCTAAACCATCGCATTCTCGTATTTCTTGGCTGGCAATGTTATTTGCTGCAGGTATGGGTATTGGCTTAATGTTCTGGGGGGTTGCTGAACCAGTTGCATACTACACTGGTTGGTATGAAACGCCGCTCAATGTAACAGCTAACACACCAGAAGCCGCGAAAATGGCAATGGGTGCAACTATGTTCCATTGGGGTCTTCACCCTTGGGCAATTTATGCTGTAGTTGCGCTTTCGTTAGCATTTTTTACTTACAATAAAGGCTTACCGCTTTCTATTCGTTCGATTTTTTACCCAATTTTAGGTGATAAAGCGTGGGGGTGGCCTGGTCACATAATTGATATTTTAGCTGTATTAGCAACCTTATTTGGTTTAGCAACGTCACTTGGGCTAGGTGCACAACAAGCCTCTGCCGGTATTAATCATGTATTTGGTTTTGAAGGTGGCGTAGGTTCACAAATTCTGGTTATTACAGGTGTTACATTACTAGCAGTCGTCTCTGTTATTAGAGGCATTGATGGCGGCGTTAAATTACTTAGTAACGTCAATATGCTCATTGCTTTAGTACTACTAGTATTTGTATGTTTAGTTGGTTTTGCGGTCTCTATGGGTAATATCCCTAACACGGTAATGGGGTATGTAGAGAACATTATTCCATTGAGTAACCCACATGGCCGTGAAGATGAAACATGGATGCATGGTTGGACAGTATTCTACTGGGCTTGGTGGATTTCATGGTCACCGTTTGTAGGTATGTTTATTGCGCGTGTTTCGCGTGGTCGTACAATCCGTGAATTTTTAACCGCGGTATTACTTATTCCAACAGCGGTTACTATCCTGTGGATGTCTATCTATGGTGGCATCGCAATTGACCAAGTAGTTAATGGTATTGGTGCTCTTGGGACTGACGGTCTAACAAGTGTCCCTATGGCGATGTTCCAAATGCTTGATGAAATGCCAATGGCGAGTGTGCTTTCTTTCATTGCTATTGTATTAGTACTGGTATTCTTTATTACCTCTTCTGATTCAGGGTCACTTGTAATTGATTCAATCACAGCAGGTGGCAAAATTGATGCACCGGTACCACAGCGTATTTTTTGGGCTACTGTTGAGGGCGCAATTGCTGCTGCATTACTTTGGATTGGTGGTACTCAAGCGATTGAAGCACTACAAGCTGGGGCTATTTCAACCGGTCTACCGTTTACCATTGTTTTACTATTAATGTGTGTAAGCTTAATTTTAGGTTTACGAACTGAGCCTCGCCCAGTTAAATAACACCCTACATTAAAAAACGCCGCTAATTGCGGCGTTTTTTTTACTCTATTTTTCCTATAATATTTTATAACGTTTCGCTAAAGCCAAATTTCACTTAGTGGCGTATCTAACCGATAATGATAACTCAGCTGAGCTTGCAGTAATTCTGCGGTGGCTAAAGCGTCAGTCAGTGCATTATGGTTTTGATACAATGGCAAAGAATAACGCTCCCTTGTATCACTTAACCGTAATGAACCTAGTTTTGTATTAAATAGCCTACCTAGAAGCCCTTGACGCGCTCTAAGCGCTCGCCTTTCAATTTCCATAGTGTCGACAAGAGCAAATTCAATCCCTTCTTTTATACGTGTGAGCAGCGCATTATAAAAAAAGTGGCGCTCAATGGCGGCATAATGCACCACCACCACTTTCCCTTTAAGTGCATCAAGAAGTGGGGCTAAAATTCGATTGAGGTCGGGAGCTTCATCCACTTCTGAGTGGGTAATACCATGGATAACAATCGACTCTTCACTCAAATCTCGTCGTGGTTGTACTACCCAATGACGGCTCTTTTTACAGTAAATACGATTAACATTGAAAGGCACTAACCCCACACTAACGATGTCATCGGTATTAGCGTCCAGACCAGTTGTTTCAAAATCTAGCGCCACAAAAGGTACGTCTTTAAGTGGAGCAGTCTGATTGGTAAATGCCTGCTGGTAAAAGTCTTTAAGCAATGCGTTTTGCGTACTTTGCAAGAGCTGTTCGTAACGATGGGGCCAATCTAACGGTGATTTAGCCATAGCTTATTTCACACCTGAATGAGCAGAATAACTAAACTTTAAAAAGCTTTGCGCTTTTTCTAAAATCGCAAAAGCTTCTTTTAAATTACTTTGCTCAAATGGTGAGAGTAAATGCGGGTCTAAATCATTATCGGGCGCTTCCCCCTGCTCTATCTGCCATGCCTGATGGCGAATACGTACAGTGGCAATATATTCAAATGCATCACGCAAATCTTGTGCCTTGCCTTTAGGTAATAAGTTAGCCTCGATAATATCTTCTAATCGCTCAAACGAATTTTGTTTACGTGAACCGACCGCTAATGCATGAACGCGCACCACATCAGATAGCGGCGCTGTACCACGACGTTTTAAGTTCATTGAGCGCTTATGTTGGCCATTGTGCTCAAGTACAAAGCCGTTAAAAAATCCCAATGGTGGCGTTCGATTGCGAGCATTAGCAGCAAGGTTAGCTAAAAAGCGTTTATTTACTTTGCTTTCTTTTGCCACCAGCGTTTTAAGCTCATCTGCCCATTTTAGCTTGCCCCAAACGCCATCTAAGTCAAAAAATATCGAGCTATTGAGCAGTGCTTGCGGTTTGGGCTCGGCCATCCAGCTAGCAAATTTTTCTTGCCATTGTTCGCGGGTCATACGCCATTTTTTAAACGAGGCCATAATTTCACCATCACAATAGGTATAGCCACACTTAGCTAAACCATCACACACAAAGTCTGATAAGTTTTGAAAATACTCATCGTGCAATGCCTCATCGAAGCTATTATCTAAAATCAGTGCATTATCTTGATCGGTTACAATTAACTGCTCATCCCGCGCCATTGAGCCCAGCGCAATAAAACAATAAGGAATGGGCGGCTTGCCAAACTTTTCTTCAGCTAGCGCTAATAAGCGTTGTTTAAAGGTACGCCCTATTACTGCCATAGCCGTTCCTATCATATGCGAATTAGCATCTTCGTTTACCATACGTACAAACACGTTAGGGAGTTGGCGGGCATAATGAACTAAATCTTCCACTGATTGCTGCGCTAAAATACCCCGTACTAACAATAAGCTACTTTGTGACTCATAACGTAGAATATCGGATAGCGATATTACCCCTATTGGGCGTTTTTTATGTACCACAGGCAAGTGATGTAAGTTATCTCTGAGCATCGCTAAAACGGCTTCAAATACATAGGCATTACTATCGAGCAAGACTAAACTTGAGGTCATAACCTCTTGCGCAGGCGTATCAAACGTCAACCCTTGGGCAACAACTTTAGTTCGGATATCTCTATCTGTGATGATCCCGACAACTTGTCCGTCATCCTCTTCTGGGTCATCGCTTATTTGTTTTTCTATGTCAGTGACAAGTACTGAAGAGACCGATTCTTGTGTCATTAAAAACGCGACGTCTTGTATGGGAGTTTGCGTTGTAACCGTGACTACATCACGATGAAGTAATGATTTAACTTTGGCGGTGGTTAAGTCATTGCTGTCGGCTTGCTCTACTATCGCTTGGTGCAAGCGTACATTGCCATCCACTTCGAAAAAGTCAGCAAAGGTTTCGTATTTATCACAGTATTCGTTAAAAATATTAACGTTAATACAATACGTTAAGGTATCTTCAAGCGCACGAGCCGGAAACCGCACTTTGCGGTTCATTAATAAGCCCATTTGGCCAAAAATACCGCCTGTAGCTAAACGGTTATAGAGCTCGCCATTACGACGTGAAATCTCAACAGAGCCACTGCGAATAATATACAAGTCACTAATATCTTGCCCTAAATGTAGAATATCAGTTTCGGCACGAAAGTAAGCAACCTCTATTTGCATTGCTAATTCATTCAGTGCCTCTGTAGGAAGCGTATCAAATGGGGGGTGTTCAACTAAAAACTGGGCTATTTCAACTTGCTCGGCCTGCATAGGGAATCCTTGTGGCGTGAATCTAGTTGAATTGTGAGCCTAATTGGCTATTTTTTCAAAGAAAAATAGCCAATTTAAGTAAATAGTTAGCGATTAATTATCTACTTGCTCTAACTCCTGCGCTAATTGTTTTGACTCATCACCACGAGGGCTGGTAAAACGTGCAAGTCCTAAATAAATCACCGGTGTTAAATAAAGCGTAAACAATACAGCTAAGGCTAAGCCACCAAACACCACCCAGCCAATCGCGTTACGCGCCTCAGCGCCAGCACCTGTAGACATAATCAACGGTAATGCGCCCAATAAAGTAGAGATCAAAGTCATAGTTATAGGACGTAAGCGTACCAGCGCTGCTTGCTCCACCGCTTTACGTACAGCTAAACCCTGATCTCTTAATTGATCAGCAAACTCAACCAATAAAATCGCATTTTTGGCGATTAAACCAATTAACATTACCAGACCAATTTGCGAATAAATATTAAGTGATGTACCGGTTAAATATAGCGCTAAAATTGCGGATGTAATACCAAAAGGGACGGTGATCATTACTACAATGGCGCTATTAACATTTTCAAATTGTGCCGCCAAAACTAAAAACACAATTAAAAAGGCTAACACGTAAGTCATTAGCACTTCATTTGAAGTTTCTTCAAAAGTGAGTGCCTCGCCTTTGAACGCTAAAGTAATACCTGCTGGTAATGATTGCTCAGACACTTGTTTTATTTGCTCTACCAGTGTGGCAATAGTTAAACCTTCGGGTAATTCCATGCTTAATTCTATGGCACGTCGCTGAGCATGGCGCTCAAGCTCCGCAGCAACGCCCTCTTCTGTAATATTTGCCACACTACTGAGTGGTACTAATTGATTATCGCGGGCGCTTACATATAAATTTGCTAAATCACTTGGGTCGTTAATGGTTTGATTTTGAGCCTGTAACATAATAGGTATTGATTGATCGCCGATGTTTAAATCAGCTATATCGTCGCCATTAATAGCAGCTCTTAAAGTAATGGCAATATCGCTTAACGATACACCGAGTTCTTCTGCGCGTCGTCTGTCTATATTAACGCGAAGTTGTGGTTGCGATGGTTGATACGATACGCGAACCGGTGCAACTTCAGGTACTGCTTTTTCAAGATCTGCTGAAAACTGCTGGGCAGCCTTAAATATTTCAAGATAATCTTGGCCCAGTAAAGCAACTTCAATACCGCCACCTTGGCCACGTAAATTTAAACTATTAGCGCCTCCTGCGTATGCGGGTGCTCCAGGAATATTCATTAAAGGCTGACGGATTTTATTGATGATTTCTTGTTGACTAAAATTACGTTCATCCCAGTGCTTTAAAGGCACAGTAATGAAGACAATATTAGGATCCCACTGACCAACAACCGTGTAAATAGACTCTATTTCACCGCTTTCGACGAAAGGCAGCAAAGTGTCTTCCATTTTAATGGCTTGCCTGTCCATAAAGTTCAAGCCTACACCATCTGGCCCACGAGCAAATATTCTAATTTTACCGCGATCTTCTGTTGGTAATAGCTCGTTATCTAAGCTCATATACAACGCACCTGAACCACCAGCCACTAATAAACAAGCAATAAAGGTAAGCCACGCATGATCGAGTACTTTATGAATTGTTTTGGTATATAAATTAGCAAGTACGTTACCAAGCTTAGCAAATGGATGAAAACCGCCTTGCTTAAGCTTTAGCTTAGAGGTAAGTGCCGGCACTAACGATAACGCAACAAAGCTTGATATGATCACAGCACCGGCAAGAACACCGCCAAACTCTCTGAATAAACGCCCTGCTGTAGAGGGTAAAAAAGCGATGGGAACAAACACAGCTGCTAACACTGCCGTGGTGGCTATAACGGCAAAAAATACTTCACGGGTGCCAACAACCGCTGCGGCACGCCTGCCTAGCCCTAATCCACGTTGGCGTTGAATGTTTTCACTCACTACAATCGCATCATCAACGATTAAACCTGTAGCAAGTACCAATGCGAGTAAGGTTAAAATATTAATGGAAAAACCCAGTGCCCATATCAGTGCTAACGAGCCAATCAAAGCAACCGGAATGGCAAATGCGGGCACTAAGGTTGCGCGCCAAGAACCAATAAACACCCATAAAGTGATGATAACTAGCAGCACTGTCAGCACTAATGAGTTAATCACTTCATCCACTGAACTTCTAATAAATTGTGCATCATCTGATGTTAAGGTAAATTCCATCTCAGGAAAGCGTTCACGCATTCCCTCTATAAGCTTTAGAACTTCATCTGATATTTCTATGGTGTTAGATTGTGCTTGGCGGATAATTTCCATACCAATAACGGGTTTACCATTAAGTCTTACCATAGAGCGCGGATCGGCTGGGCCAAAATATACCGCGGCGATATCGCTAATACGGGTATCACCACGAATGATAATATCACCTACTTGATCTGGTGTTACCGAGGTAGCATCAGCACGAACAATAATTTGCTGATCGTTTGATTTTAAACTTCCTGCTGGCACATCAAAGGGAGCTTGCCTGAGCACGTCAGCAACATCGGGAATAGTTAAATTGAAGCTGCTGAGCTTAAGCGGATCGATACGTACTCTAAGCACTCGCTCTCTATCACCGTTTAAGCGCACATCAGCAACACCGGGAATAGTTAAAAACTGTGGCGCTAAATCAACATCAACCCGCTCGGTTAATGCCTCTAAAGAAAAACTCTCACTTGATACGGTGAGTGATACAACCGCCTCAGCATCGTTATCGGCTTTTATGATAGATACACGCTCAACTTCTTCTGGGAGCTCTCTTTGCACTCGCGAAACTGACTCGCGTGTTTCATTAGCGGCATCATCCAGATTAACACCAGGTCTAAATTCAACCACAATACGTGAGCTGCCTTCTTCACTTTGTGCACGAATAGATTTAACTCCACTCACACGGGCAACAGCCCCTTCAAGTTTGCTGGTGACTTCAGTATCGACGGTTTCCGGGGAACCACCTGGAAACGAAGCTGATACCGTAATACGCGGCCTATCTACATCAGGAAGCTCGCGTACTTCTACGCCAGCTATTGCGGCGATACCGGCAATAATAATGAGTAGATTAAGTACCACAATAAGTACAGGGCGGCGAATTGCCATAGACGGCAAGTCTTGCATCATAGGTTGCTGTTTCATGGCTACTCCTGCGAACTAGCGATAGGTGCAGAAAAGCTTAATTCTTGATTGGCTCGCAAGCGCTGAACGCCTTCAACAACTAACGTATTGTTTGGCTGTAATGCCCCTGATACGAGTAAGCGCCCAGCCAAGCGTTGCTCTATTTTTACATCAACCCGGGTAGCTTTGTTATCTACACTCGTCCACACATATGGACCCGTTGCGCCCCACAGTAGTGCTGCTTCAGGAATAGCGGCAAAGCGTTGACCTAATACTTTTATATGTACTCGAAAACTCATACCCGGTAAGAATTGTTGATCTTTGTTATTTAACTTTGCTTTGACTCGTAAGGTGCGAGTTTGTGGGTCTATACGTGAGTCTAAATAGGCTATTTCTGCCTCAACAGGCGCTTGCGATTGCCATGGGAACACGCGTACGCTAGCATTATTTCTGAGCATCGCAATTGCTGATTCAGGCGCGTTAAAATTAATGTATAACTGGCGGGTATCATCGATGCTGGCAATCATTGTTTGTGTTGTTATTCTGTCACCCACTTCAACGTCAGTCAGTCCCATAGTGCCACTAAAAGGGGCTCGAACTTGACGATCTTCTAATTCAGTTTCGGCTTGTATGAGAGTAACTTTAGCAAGCTCTACAATGGTTTTTGCATCGTCTACATCACTTTGTGGCACAGCACCCTTAGCTTGGCTTTGTTTTAAACGTTTTAAAGTTCGCTGACTATCTGCTAATTTTATTTTAGCCTCTTCAAGAGCCGCTTTTTGCCTACGTGAATCTAGCTCAAGTAAAATATCACCTTCTTTAACCTTATCGCCAGGTTTAAAATGAACCGCTGCTACTTTATCCCCTACGGCAGGATATAAAATAACAGAATGGATAGCTTCAGCGTTACCAACAGCCTGAACTTGCTGTTGTGCTTGTTCCATAGCGATATTTTCAACGACCACGGTAGCACTAATTACTGGCAAACTAACCGATAAGAATATGGCCGTTATGCCCATTAAGAAATTTTGCGACTTCAAAGCAACACCCTAATTAATTATTATTTCCATTATGTTACGCAGTTTAACACCTCTATGATCAATAAATAGCTTAGTACGACAAATTAGCAAAACAACGCGCTGAAATTAAACATCCAGGTATTTTCTACATATTCTTACACCAGCCTACAAAATCACCACATATTTTATGCGTATTTAACATTAAGATTTAGTCATTAGAGTGAACATACAAAGGAGAGTTTATGAAAAAAAGTATCATTATGGTTTTACTGCTTAGTGGCTGTGCATCACAAGGGGTTGACCGGACAAGTCAAAATCAATTAATTAAACGCTATTATGCATCTGTTAACTCAGAGCAAAAAGTGACACTTTCCTCAGAAGTAGGAACGGGAATAGCTGCTGGAGCGGGTTTTGGCTTTGTTGATAGCCTTGATGGCAACACCGAAGAAATGATCGGTGGCGCTATTGTGGGCGGTTTAGTTGGAGGGCTATTTACCGCCTTATTTGAGGGAGGTAATACGGCTTATCAGTATAACTTATACGCTGTTAATGAAGGTGAATTTACCGTTATTCAAAAGAAAAAACTCGATAAAAACACAAAATGTGTTCTTGTTAACTCAGCTAATAAAATTACACTTACGCCGATAGATAATAGTTATTGTATTCGTTGATTAAGCTCAAAGTGAGTATCAAAGCTTTAAGCTGCTAAGCTATGTAAGCTCGCTATTTATAAATTACTTTTAAATAAAAACCTCAGTGTTTACTGAGGTTTTTTAATGAATAAATAAACGTGTGGTGTTATTTATTTCGTTGTGCGTCTTTTTGCGCTTTTTTTGCTTCTTTACGTTGTTGTAAAGCAGCTTGAGCTTCGTTACCAATATGACCTTCACCGCGTGCTTGTGCCAATTCTATTTGCTTTTGACGCTCAGCAAAACGAGCGCGTTGCTCGTCGGTCACATCATCAATACAATGATGACACGACACCCCTTCCATATATTCAGGCTTTTGCTTTTCTTCTTCTGTGATAGGCATTCGACATGCGTGACACTGATCATATGAGCCTTTTTGTAGGTCATGATTTACCGCTACACGGTTATCAAATACAAAACACTCGCCTTCCCATAGCGTTTCTTCTTTAGGTACTTCTTCTAGGTATTTTAATATGCCGCCTTCAAGGTGGTATACCTCATCAAAGCCCTGCTCTTTCATATAAGCTGTTGATTTTTCGCAGCGAATACCACCAGTACAAAACATAGCTACTTTTTTATGCTTTTCTGGGTCGAGATTTTCTTTGGCCCACTGTGGAAATTCGCGGAACGTCTTCGTGTTTGGATCGACTGCGTTTTGAAATGTACCAATTTCAATTTCGTAATCATTTCGGGTATCAACAAGGATAACCTCTGGATCAGAAATTAGGGCATTCCATTCATTCGGCTTAACATAACTGCCCACTACTTTTAATGGGTCAACGCCTTCAACGCCCATAGTTACGATTTCTTTTTTAAGTTTTACTTTAGTGCGGTAAAACGGGCATTCGTCATCATATGATTCTTTAGTAACAATATTGTCTAAATTAGGCTGGGTGTCTAACCACGCCAGTAAGTTATCTATGCCTTCACGTTTTGCGGAGACAGTCCCGTTAATTCCTTCTGCGGCAATTAACAAAGTACCTCGCACGTCATTTTGCTCCATTACATTAAGTAAAGGTTGGCGAAGTGCTTCAAAGTTAGGTAAAGAAACAAATTTATATAATGCACACACAACAAAGTGTTCGCTGGTTACATTATCTTTATGGATAGCAGTCATGGTTTTCCTATTTTGCTTTTTAAACCCGCAAGGGGCGTTTACCGAATCGTAAATCCGGCGCATATGGGGCGCGTATTTTACGCTTTTTTTATTTAAATGCAAAAAAATGGATGATAATGCGCTTTTTACTGTTAGCGCAGTGGCTCAGTGGGCTATAATGCGCGGATAAATTTACAAGACTTGCTCATATTGGAGAAATATACATTGCACTTTACTGATCTTGGGATTGATACTCGCCTAGAAACACAATTAGCGCACCAAGGGATCACCCAGCCTACCGATATTCAAGCTCATGCTGTGCCAACGGCACTCGCTGGACATGACATTTTCGCTCAGTCAAAAACTGGGTCAGGCAAAACTTTAGCGTTTTTATTACCTGCTGTGCAGCGAGTAATGAAACAAAAAGCACTCAGTAAACGTGATCCTCGTGTACTTATTGTTGCTCCAACTCGTGAGCTTGCAACCCAAGTGTTCACCCAACTACGATTACTTATTGCCGGTACCAATATTAAGGCAGTTAAAATTCTCGGTGGTGAAAACTTTAACGACCAAATTAAAGCACTGCGCAACGACCCACATTTTGTGGTTGCTACACCAGGGCGTTTAGCCGATCACTTAAAACAACGCTCTTTACAGTTAAGTGGCTTAGAGCTACTTATATTTGATGAAGCTGACCGTATTTTGGATTTAGGTTTCACAGAGCAGCTTAAGTTAATTAATGAACTGGCAGATCACCGATTACGCCAGACCCTATTGTTTTCAGCGACATTAGATCATGCTCAAGTTGATGCCCTTTCGCGTAATTTATTAAAAAAACCAAAACAAATTATGCTCAGTGCAGCCAATGAGCAACATAGTGATATTAAACAAACATTATATTTAGCTGATCATCTTGATCATAAAGAAGCGCTACTTGAGCATTTTCTTAATCAAGATAATGTAGGGCAATGTATTATATTTACCGCAACACGTGCTGATACCAGTCGCTTAAGCGAGGCATTAAATAGTAAAGGCTTTAAGTCTGTCGCACTAGCCGGGGATTTAACTCAAAGTAAGCGCCTTGACATCATGGATGCGTTTAGCCGTGAGAACTTTAAAATATTAATTACTACTGATGTTGCATCTCGCGGTTTAGATTTACTCAGTGTGACCCATGTTATTAATTTTGATCTACCAAAACACGCTGAAGAATACGTTCACCGTATTGGTCGCACAGGCCGAGCTGGTTTTAAAGGCAACGCGCTATCATTTGTTGGTCCTAAAGATTGGGCAAGTTACTTAGCAATAAAGTCATTTTTAAATGACGAATTGTCGTTTGCGGTGGTTGATGGTTTAAAAGCGAAATTTAAAGGCATCAAAGAGAAAAAGGTTACGCCAGTTAAACCAATTAAAAAGGTAGTGGCTGATAAAAAACCACATCAAAAACGCAAAGCGAAACCGAAAAAACCAGTAGCCCCAATTAAAGCACCACTTAACATCGATGGTGATACCCCTATGCGTCGTAAAAAAAAGCCTGAGCAGGAATAATTATGAGTTACCTTGGAACTACCCAAACCTTATTTGTAAAAGAAGTCAGTAATGAAGGTGCCTATTTAGATGGCCATGACTTAGGTGAAGTATTTTTACCTAAACACGAGATTAAACATGAACTTGAAGCTGGCGATAGCATCAGCGTTTTTACCTTTTTAGATAACGCAAACCTGCCAACAGCAACAACTAAAAAACCACACGCACAAGTCGGTGAATATGCCCTACTGCGCGTTAAAGAAATAAACAGCATTGGTGCTTTTTTAGATTGGGGTTTAGAAAAAGACGTGCTTGCACCGTTTAATGAACAAAAACCGCGTATGCAAGAAGGTTACTCGTATTTAGTCCGTTTATACCTAGATAATGCCAGTCAGCGAATTTGTGCTTCAACCAACTTTAATCGCTTTTTATCAAAAGACGAGCCGCAATATAGCCACTTGCAAGAAGTCGATTTAATTGTGGCAGGTAAAACCGATATCGGCTACAAAGTACTTATTGAAGAGTCTCATTTTGGTGTTGTATTTTACAACATGGTATTTAAAAACCTATTTGTTGGTCAAAAGCTCAAAGGGTTTATTCAAAAAGTGCGTGAAGACGGAAAAATTGACGTTATACTTGAAAAGCCAGGTATGGGTAAAGTCAGTGAACTTGGCGAAAAAATTATGGAAAAACTAAAAGATGAAGGTGGCATCTTAGCCATAGGCGATAAATCTGAACCTGAATTAATTAAAAAAGTTTTCTCGACCAGTAAAGCAAACTACAAAAAAGCCATTGGTGGGTTATTTAAACAAGGCTTAATTGATATTGAAGCTAAGTCTATTCGTTTAAAATAATTCTATAAAAAAGCCACCTAGGTATAAACCTAGGTGGCTTTTTCGTATTTAAAATTTATAACTTAATGTTTTTGTAAGGTAAGGTA
>NZ_JASDDF010000041.1:0-40416 GCF_030407535.1 Pseudoalteromonas sp. APC 3224
ATTTGGGATTATGTAAACACACCCTATGGCGAATTTATTGCTACAGAAAGTGGTTTATTTGAGTTTGACAGAGCAACCTCAGAGCTCACTCATATTTTAAATTTTAAAGATAGTAGCTACAACATTACTGAAAACACAATCAACGATATTATGTTTGATGAATCTGGTTTGTTGTGGCTTGGTTCAAGAACTCATGGTGTATTAACATGGGCCGCACAAACAAAGAAATTCAAAAAAATCACCCTACCTGAAAATAATATTGTAAATGTTATATATCAAGATACACCGCAACTGCTCTGGATAGGCACTGACGACGGGCTTGTTCGTTATAACTCAAAAACAAAAACGAGTGATTTATTTTTACAATCTAAAGATAAGAAAGCAGCTTATGGTTTATCTGCTATCGGAGATATTTACTCTGCCAAAAGTATAGGCAACAACTACCTTTGGTTAGTGACTTTTTTTGGGCTTGAGCTTTTTAACAAAGAAACAGGCGCATTTGAACAAAACAAATTTATTACCGAGCATAATCTAAACACTGACTATTTATTTGGCCTTGCACAGGTAGCACCCAATACATTTGCTTATATTAATAATGATAACTTCTATATTTTTGACGGTTACTCTGGTGAAAATAGAGTTATAAAAGGTCTAAAAGAGCAAATATCTCCTTTACAGGCATACGCATTTCATACCCCTTCAAAAGCTTACCCCGATGAATTGCTATTAAGTACATCTGACTCGCTTTATCGATATAATGAAGCAACGGGCACTTTAACTACTATTTTTAAATCTAAAACAGCAAAAAATAATCTTTTTCATACCGTAGAAAACTATTACTTAGATTCAAAACGTGAATTACTTTGGTTAGCAACCACACAAGAGGGCTTAATTGCCGTTAACACTAAAACTTACGAGCAAGTTCATACTTTTGATAAAAACAATTCATTAAACACTAACTCTATTTTCGAACTTATTGCTGATGATAATGATTTTTTATGGGTTAGTTCCGATAATGGGCTATATCGACTTAATTTAAATACGTTAAACATAACCACCTATACAATAAAAGACGGTTTAAGCAACAACCACTTTACTGCAATTGCTGCACTAAAATTACAAAATAATGAGCTCGTGTTCGGTAATCGTAGCGGTGTACTGCAGTTTGACCCTTATCAATTTAAAAGTGGCCAAAAAAACACCCAAAGTAAATTAGCGATCACAAATATTAATTTGTTTTCAGAGACGCTCAACTACTCGCCTGAAAAATACCGTAATGAACCGTTAAAACTAAATCATGATGATATGGGGTTGACGGTTAGATTTTCTAATTTTGATTATAACAATATAGGTAAAACCTACTACAAAGTAGAGCTGAATGGTCCGTCATCTTTAAGTTATAACGACTTAAAATCTAATCAGGTGTTTTTTACTAAATTACAACCAGGTGATTATGAGCTATCAGTGTCCACACAACAACGAAATGGGGTTATTACCAGCGAGCCCGTAGTGCTTAAGTTTAGTGTTGCATATGCTCCTTGGCAGTCTCCTATTGCCTACGCATGCTATTTCCTCGCAGTGACCATAATTCTGTTTTTATTTTTTTGGCAATACCGTAGCCGTAAAATGGCGATTGAACGCGCCCACCGTGCAGCTATTCACTCTAAAGCTCAAACTGAATTAGCATTAAAGAGTAACAAGAGTGGCGTTTGGAACTACAGTTTTATAGACAATACTGTTAATACAGCCAGAGGAACTGAATTAGGTTACGAGAATATATCGAAACGTATTGATATAAGAAGACTTTTTAATATTATGCATCCTGATGAGCGCCGCAGAATACAAAGTAAGTGGGATGCATTTATAAAACAAACTCAACCACAAGACTGGCAAGCGACTTACCGATTACGGCACAAAGATGGTCATTGGTTATGGTTTCATGACCTTGGGCAAATTATTTATAATCAAGACAGCAAAAAGCCTGAATATGTATCTGGTATTTTTACTAATATTACCGAGCAGTTAGCAAACGAACAGCAAGCTAAAATACTTGGCGAAGCTTTTAGCCAAATCAATGACTTTTTACTTATTCTAGATGAAAACCTTGTACCTTTCTCAGCTAATAATAGCTTTATGGAGGTATTCTCTGATGATGGTGAAGAGGGAGCTGTTACTACTGAGCTATTTATAAAAGCGATTGGTCAAACTAAATGCAAAGAATTTGCAACCACGTTAAAGGCACTGCAACCCAAAGAAAATTGGCGAACAAATGCCTATGTTAATACTACAAAAGCACAGCAACACCCTATTCATATAAGTGCCACTGCAGTCGCTAATGAAGAAGGTAAAGTTGGTTATTATGTAATTGTAATTACAGACTTAACCGAGCAAAAACGTGCTGAAAATGAGTTACGTTATTTGGCCAACTATGATGCGTTAACCGGGCTACCTAATCGTAGCTTAATGAATCAAAAAATTGAAAATGCCATCACAAAGGCCGCTAAAAACGACTTGCAATGTGCGGTTATATTTATAGATTTAGATAAATTCAAACCTGTGAATGATTCGTTTGGGCATGCAGTAGGCGACAAGTTACTGTGTAACATTACTGAACGAGTTGCCTTATACCTAGGTGACCACGCGACTTTTGGACGCCAAAGTGGTGATGAGTTTTTAGTCTTAATCGAGAACATTACTTCTATGTCTTCTCTGCAACACACGCTTAACGAAATGAGTAATGAGCTCGCAAGCAAAGTTATTATTGAAGACTTTTCTATTAATATATCTGCCAGTATTGGTATTGCCTTATATCCCCATGATGCATGCTCAACTGATGCTTTGATCCGCAATGCAGATATCGCTATGATGCATGCAAAACAAGCAGGTCGAAATGGATTTCAGTTTTTTAATGAAAAAATGAATGAGCAAATTAAACAAAAACTTATTCTTGAAAATGACTTAAAAGATGCCGCAAAAGATAACCAATTATTTAATCATTACCAACCCGTGGTTAATACAAAAGATAAAACAATAAGTGGCGTTGAGTTATTGATGCGTTGGGAAAACCAAGGAAAACTTATCTCTCCGGCTTTATTTATACCGGTGGCAGAAGAAACTGGCCTAATTGATATGCTTACTGAGCAAGCATTGCAACGTGCAATCACAGAGCTTGCGCCTATCCTTAGCGTAAACCCACTGTTTTATATTTCGTTAAATGTATCACCAAAACATATTTTAAAGGCCAATATAACCGAGCGACTGAGCGCTATACTTGAGAAAGCCAGTATTAAACCACAGCAAATACGCCTAGAAATCACAGAAAACACGCTGTTAGAAGATAAGTACAAAGCAGCAAAACAACTTAAAAGCCTTCAAGCTGCAGGGTTTAAACTATTTCTTGATGATTTTGGTACTGGCTATTCATCACTCACTTATTTGAGCCAATTTCCAATTAATGTAATAAAAATTGACCAAAGCTTTGTTAATAGTATTGGCACAGACAAAGGTGACGAGTCGATTATTAAAACTATTTACTCGCTTGCTGAAAACTTAGAGTTATATTGTATTGCTGAAGGGGTAGAGACGCGGGAGCAACTAGACTTTTTAACAAACATAGGTTGCTATAAACTTCAGGGATACTATTTTGCTCGCCCTATGAGTGCCAGCGATTTAATGAGCCCTGCATGCTTTGAGAAGATTATTGATTTAATCTAAACCTAAAAGCGACTTAACCAAGTCGCTGTTAGGTTAAACTTTTTAATGGATGTGCTTGCATTCATAGCTTTCGATTTGTAGCACACTGTTACGAACATTAAATTTATCTGCAAGTAGTTTGATTACTTTTAAACGACATTCTTCATCATGCTTTTCTATAGTGCAATGTTGCTTTAACACTACGTGAGCACCTACTATCACTTTTTTATTTTTACGAACAACGGTAACGTTATGCACATTTGCAACATGCTCCATACTGGTTATTTCTGTTTCGATATCTTGGACTTCTGGCAACTTTGCTTTATTTGAGCGTAGCCCTTTAATGCAACTAATTATCACCTTAATTCCCGTAAACAGTACAAATGATGCAATTAACATACTCGATAAAATATCAATCACATTCCAGCCCGTAATATAAATAAGAACACCGGCAACAAAAGTGGAAACAGTCGAGATTAAATCAAAAAACGAATGTAAAAATACCGCATACACATTAATACTGGCTTTACGACCTTTATATAATACCCACGCTGCCGCACCATGAAATAAAAAACCAATAGCAGCAATCACCGACATTAAATAACTATTTATGATCAGCTCATGTCCACCTTTGTGGTCCAAAAAGCGCTCAGCTCCCTCAAATAAAATAAGTAAACTGATAGTAAGATATAAAATGCCGTTGATCAGACCGCCGATTAATTCAGCTTTTTGATGGCCGTCGTTATAAGTTTTAGCCAAATGAATAGCAAAGCTTGAGGCTATAAGTGCTATAAATAGTGAGCTGTTATGAACAAATAAGTGGCCGGCATCAGCAAGAACAGCCAGTGAATTAGCATAATAGGCACCTATAAGCTGAATCACCATAAACGAACAGGTAATTGCAAGTGCAATTAATAGACGGCGACGGGAGGCGTGATGTGTAGTTATTTCTGTCATGAAATATAAAAGGCCTTTACTGAAAACAAAGTAAGCTAATGAAATAAAGCAAATTAGAAAGTGCGAAATGATATACAGTCACAATTGTAATACGAAGACCAATTAAACGCACTAAAAACTTAGTAAAATGCAAAGAACTGTACTAAATATAAAGAGACATATATTATTAATAATTAAAAGATTTGGCGAGTTCTGCCTGTATAATTGCGGAGAAATCAGTGAGTCATGACTCAGACAAAACAATTTGGCAGGTTTTTAATCTTATTAATTTAGCCGTGATTGTTTATGATGATAAAAACCAAAACTACACATTAAATCAGCATGCCAAAACGTTACTCAAAATAGAGGATGAAAGTGCTGTTAAAAAAGGTGCTTTTAGCAATGTTGTGCTGCGCGACTTTAGTAATGATGAAGTTGTCAATATTGAGCAATTATTTTCTTCTAATATAACAACCGTTTTATTAGATTCTGAATCCACTTTACAACTGTTAAATATTGATCATTCTATAATTGATGGCTCAATATCTATGCTCACTTTAGAGCAAGATCGTACACTCACAGAGCAATACAACTTTGATCATATTATCTCTAAAATCTCTACCAAACTTATTGATATACAAAACGATAATATAGACCAACAAATTAACTTTGCCCTCAAAGCCATTGGCACCGTATTAAAGGCTGACCGTAGTTATTTATTTGAATTTAACACTGACAATGAAACTATTACTAATACTCACGAATGGGTCAATACGGGTATTATCGCTTGCAAAGACAGACTGCAAAATGTACCCAAGGTTGAACTACCCTACTTTTTTGAAGTGATGAATGAGAACCATCTATTTCAAGTAAATGATATTGAGCTATTACCTACTAAAGCTGACGCTGAAAAAGCAGAGTTTAAAGAGCAAAGCATTCAGTCGGTTTTATGCATAGGCCTTCGTTTCGATGAGGAACTGGTAGGCTTCATCGGCTGTGATTGCGTTAAAACTAAGCGCAATTGGAGCAAAATTGATTTGATTAGAATAAAGCTCGTAGGTGAAATCATCAATAATGCCCTCAAGAATATTAACTATAAAAAAAAGCTGCAGTTAACCCAACAGCAATTAATTAACGCCAACACTAAGCTCAATAAATTAGCGAATACCGATGCACTTACTGATATTGCAAATCGTCGCTTTTTCGATAGCACTCTCAACAGTGAAATTAAGCGTTGTGCAAGACATAATCAGCCTATTAGTTTGATTATGTGTGACATCGATTTCTTTAAACGCTATAACGATAACTATGGTCACCAAAAAGGTGATGACACATTAAAACAAGTGGCGCGCGCTTTAAAAAGCGTATGTAAACGTGAGGGTGATATAGTAGCTCGGTATGGAGGCGAAGAATTTACAATTATTTTGCCGGCCTCTAATAAAGAACAATGCCAAAAGTTTACTGTACTGATACAGCAAAAAATTAAAGCGTTAAATATTCCCCATGAATTTTCTTCTGTTACTCCTCATATCACAATGAGCTTTGGGTATTTTACCACTTACCCAAACGCTAATACTAATATGCAAACGATAATAAAAAATGCCGACATTGCTTTATACAAAGCTAAAAAAGCAGGCAGAGATCAAATATGTTCTTTTGAATAACGTATATATTAATTTTTAAGAACAAGTTATCGCTTCTATTCCCTGCAACCTTTGATATTTTCTTATCCTAACTAATAATTAAAACAAGTCCCGAATCAAAGCAAAAAGTTGCTCGCACAGTTTGAGCACACTTGGTAGCATAAGTGTATTGTCAAAGGACGGAAGTTAATATGAGCAATAGCCAACATGCATTAGTGGTTGAGGGCGGTGCCATGCGCGGTATTTTTGCCGCAGGCGTACTTGATGAGTTTTTAGCACAACAATATCAACCTTTTACCAGCTATTTTGGTGTATCTGCTGGAGCAACGAACGTCGCGGCTTATTTATGTAAACAAGCAACCCGAAACTACAAAGTGATTACTGATTATTCGTGTAGGCCGGAATTCATTAACCTCCCCCGATTTGTTAGAGGCGGTCACTTATTTGATTTAGACTGGCTTTGGCAAGAAACAGTACGTGAAATTCCTTTAAACACCGATGAATTTACACAATCTCCTCACGATTTTTATATTGTTGCAACGGCAATCGGATCTGGGCAAGCCCATTACTTACAAGCAACCGGCAGCGAAATGATAGAGCAATTAAAAGCCTCTTGCGCTATACCCATAGCTTATCGTGATTATCCAAAAATAAATGGTATTGCCATGACCGATGGTGGCGTTGCCGACTCTATTCCGGTAAAAAAAGCCTATGAAATGGGTGCATCAGAAATAACGGTTATCCTTTCTCAACCCTTAGGCTATCGTAAAAAAGATAACAAAGTAGCGTGGTTAACTAAGCAACTCTATAAAAATACCCCTGCACTTGCACAGGCCAGTCTACAGCGCTCTAAAAACTATAATTCCAGTATTGATTTTTTACATAACGCTCCACCGGATTGCAAAATACATATTATTGCCCCACCAGCAGGGTTTCAAGTCGGCCGCACCACCAAAAATCGAGCTATACTTGATATTGGCTATCAAATGGGTATAAGTGAAGCTAAAACCTACTTGAATAACTCTCGATTTGCTAAGGAATGATCATAAGCTATAAAATCAATCCAGAAGAAGTCGACGATGTTATAAACCTAAATATAAAACCAACTCAACCTATTAATTGTAAAATCAGCGAGTTATTGTAATAAAGAACGATGTATTAGTCGTCGTGTTGTCAAAAAATAGATTAAATTTAGGCGTGTTTTTTGCATTAAATTTTGTGTACACACCAAATAAATTAAGGGTTTTTGTGAATTTTCTTCGATGCTTTCATAATATAGTCTCAGATCAGCAGCTAAGCTTTGATCAAAAAATTGCAGACTTACTTGCTTTTGGGCTCGATGTTTTTCAACTCGACTTAGCTATTATCAGCCGTGTAAAAAATGATTCTTACATTGTTTTACATGCCATCACCCCTGACAATTCTCTTGCTATTGGCACTGAGTTTGAGTTAAACGGCACCTATTGCACGCACACCTTGTCGGCCAACTCTGCACTCGCATTTCATAATGCGTCGCAAAGTAGTATTGCAAGTCATCCATGCTACATTAATTTCCAATTAGAAGCGTACATTGGTGCGCCTATACGAATAGGCACAGACGTGTTTGGTACCGTTAACTTTTCATCAGCTCAAGAATGCGCTCCTTTTAGCGATGAAGCCTATGATTATATTGAATTATTAGCGCAGTGGTTAGGCTCGGAATTTGCGCGCAATCAGGATAAAGCCAATCTCACTAAAAATAGTGACACTTTATTAAAGCTTGAAAGCGTGGCAAATATAGGTACATGGGAAGTCGACTTAATAGAAAATACTATTTTTTGGAGCCAACAAACTCGGCGCATTCATCAAGCCGAAGAAGGCTTCACTCCTGATATGAATACCGCTATCGAGTTTTATAAAGCGGGCAAAAGCCGAGATAGCATTAATAAAGCGGTAGATAATGCGGTATCTAAAGGTGAAAAATGGCACTTAGAGCTGGAAATAATTACCGCTAAGCAACAGAACATTTGGGTTTCAACCTTTGGTGAGGCCGAGTTTAACAACGGCCAATGTGTGCGGTTATTTGGTACTTTTCAAGATATAACCGAGGCCGTTAAGTTACGCGAAGAGTTAAAACAAAAAAAAGCACTTGCTGAGCAGCTATTAAAAGATAGAAGTATGCTGTTTGCAAAAATTAGTCACGAGCTACGCACTCCGCTAAATGGCATTACGGGTATGTTAGCGACTCTCATTGATGAACACGATTATGATAAGCGGGCGGAAAAAATTAAAGTCGCCCTTCGAAGTGCTGATATTTTATTGAATATTATTAATGAAGTGCTCGATTTTTCAAAAATAAATCATGGTGAATTAAAACTGGAGCCTCATCACTCCCTACTTAAAACGGTATTTACCGATTTGGTTTCTTTGTATTCGGTATTGTTTAGCAATAAAAACATTGAACTACGAGCCACTAACCTCATTCCTAATGATGTTTGGGTATACTGCGACACCTCTCGATTAAGCCAAATTATCTCTAATTTACTGAGTAACGCATTAAAATTTACAGAGCATGGTTCTGTTTCTCTCGATTCACAGTTAGCATTAAATACAAAGCGCCCTTTACTTACAATTAAAATAACCGACACGGGTCGCGGCATGAGTAAAGCATATTTAAACTCATTATTTAAGCCCTTTACCCAAGAGGTTGATGCTAACAACAATAAAGGTGGCACCGGGTTAGGCTTAGCCATAGTTAAAGAGCTCGTTGGTTTTATGAATGGTAAAATTGAGGTAACCAGTGAGGTTAACGTGGGCACGTGTTTTACCTTAACTATCCCAATTGAGCTTGGTAAACAACAAACACAAAAACCTAGCCTTAAATTTATTAATAACCATAGTAATCAGCTCTCGGTTTTGGTGGTTGATGATAACGAAATAAATCGCCTGGTATTAGAATCTGCACTGGATAAATTTAATATAAAATCAGACTTTGCTATTGACGGCCAAGATGCCCTGTTAAAATGCAAACAAAAACATTTTGACCTTATTTTTATGGATTGCATTATGCCTATCATGGATGGTTTTGAAGCCACCAAGCAACTAAAGGCACAAGGTATCTGTGACTCGCAAGAAACTTATATTGTGGCGTTAACTGCTAATGCATCCTCACAAGATAAACTAAACTGTAAGCAAGCAGGCATGGATATGTTTATAGCCAAACCGTTTAAACTGCCAGCGATAGAAGAAGCAATTACAAATACACTAAAAAGACTGGGCGTAGCCACATTATAACAACGAGTGTCGCCCAGATTAACTAGCACTAAAAACACAAAGGATCATTATGACAAATAAAATCATTGGTATTGTACTTATTGTTATTGGCGTAGCACTTGGTATGTGGGGTTATGATGTTTACGATTCTGCAGCTTCACAAGTTACTCGTGCATTCAATGGCGAAACCCCAGTAGAAGCATGGCTTGGCTTTATTGGTGGCGCAGTTTGTATTTTAGTAGGCCTTACCCGACTTAAATAGCACACAAAAAAGCCGCCTTTGGAGAGGGCGGCTTGGGTGAACAAACAGCTATGGGTGAGAGCTGTTTTATCAAGAGGCTTACGCTAAAACACTATTAAGCAGCATTTTGCTCTGCATCGGGTGCTTGGCGAATTAAATAGTCAAAAGCTCCTAAGCTAGCAGTTGCTCCGGCGCCCATAGCAATAATAATTTGCTTAAATGGCGTATTGGTCGCATCGCCCGCACCGTATATACCCGGTAACGACGTTGCACCCTTTGCATCAATGAGTATTTCACCAAATTGACTAAGCTCAAGGTCACTCTCTTTTAACCATTCGGTGTTTGGTATCAAACCAATTTGTACAAATATACCGGCTAAAGCTAGCTCCTTACTTTCTCCAGAAACACGATCGGTATAATTAAGGCCTATTACTTTATTACCATCACCGAGTACTTCAGTAGTTTGTGCATTTTTAATAATAGTAATATTTTTTAAGCTATTTGCTTTACGAATAAGTACTTCGTCAGCACGTAACGTATCGGCAAATTCAAGCACCGTTACATGCTCTACTATGTTAGCTAAATCAATAGCCGCCTCAATACCTGAGTTACCACCTCCAATTACCGCAACAGATTTGCCTTTAAATAATGGGCCATCACAATGCGGGCAGTATGCAACGCCGTGACCTTTATATTGTTGCTCGCCAGGTACATTCATTTCACGCCAGCGTGCACCGGTTGCTAATACGAGTGATTTTGCTTGTAATAAAGCGCCATTTTCTAAAGTAATGTCATAGCCATTACTGCCTTTTTGCAGATTTGCCGCGCGTTGGTTGTGCATTACATCAACATCATATTCTTTAACATGTTCTTCTAACTGAGCCACCATTTTTGGCCCTTCGGTTGCTTTTACCGAAATAAAGTTTTCAATGGCCAATGTGTCAGCTACCTGGCCACCAAATCGATCGGCAACCACCCCCGTATTTAGCCCTTTACGTGCAGAATAAATAGCTGCCGAAGCACCTGCTGGCCCACCACCGACGACAAGAACATCAAACACTGATTTTTCATTCAATGCTTTGGCTTGACGCTCTGCACCTTTGCTATCAACTTTATTCAAAATATCGGTTAGGCTCATTGCCCCTTGGCTAAAAGGTTCTCCGTTTAAGTACACAGCAGGTACAGCCAATATATTTCGTTGCTCTACTTCATCTTGAAACAGAGCACCATCAATCATGGTGGCTTTAATATTGCTATTTGTAGCAGCCATTGTATTGAGCGCTTGAACCACTTGCGGGCAGGTTTGGCAGCTCAAACTAATATACACTTCAAAATTGAGTGTTTGCTCAAGTGTTTGTATTTGTTCAATGTCATCTTTACTTGCTTTACTAGGGTGACCACCCGTATGTAATAGCGCTAACACTAAACTAGTAAATTCATGACCCATAGGTACCCCTGCGAAGGTAATATGGGTGTTTTTTTGTGGCGAATGCACCACCATTGAAGGTCTGCGTGCCGAAGTATCTGGATTGTTACTCACACTAAACTTATCGCTTAGTGATGCTAAATCATTCGCTAAACTTTCTACTTCTGTTGATTTTTTGCTGTCATCCAAGGCGATAAGCAGCTCAACAGGCTGAGTCAGCGATTCAAAATGGCTTTTTAATTGGTTCTTTATGTTGTTGTCTAACATGGCTTAGCCCCTTACGGAAAAATAAAACAGCAGAACCCCCATGCCATCAGTGCATGTGCGAATTTTAGAAAAGAGTGATGGCGTGGGAGAGTGCCCAGTGAGCCAAGTAGGCTCACTGGTATTAGAGTTATGTACTACTCTAAATTTAGTGAAGGTAAGGTTTAAATCTTACCAACTAGGTCTAGTGAAGGTGCTAATGTGTCTTCACCTGGCTGCCAAGATGCAGGACATACTTCACCGTCATGCGTGGCAATGTATTGTGCGGCTTGTACTTTACGAACAAGTTCTTTAGCACTACGGCCAATACCTAAATCATGCGTTTCAACAACTTTGATTTCACCCTCTGGGTTCATTACAAATGTACCGCGAAGTGCTAAACCATCATCTTCAATCATTACACCAAAGTTACGTGTAATGCGTCCTGTTGGGTCGCCAATCATTGGGTAAGTAATTTTACCGATAGTGTCTGACGTGTCATGCCAAGCTTTGTGCGTAAAGTGCGTATCTGTTGATACCGAGTAAACCTCTACGCCCATTTCTTGTAGCTGTTCATAATGATCTGCAAGGTCACCTAATTCAGTTGGGCATACAAATGTGAAATCTGCTGGGTAAAAGAAAAAGATAGACCACTTACCTAATACGTCTTTTTCAGTGAGTTCTACAAAGTCACCATTGTGGTAAGCTGTTGCATTGAAAGGTTGTAATTTTGTGTTAATCAATGAAGTGCTCATAGTATTCCTCATTTATGTTTAGTGTATTTAAAAAAGTTAACGCCTTGTGCGTTTGCTTAATTAATACAATAAGGCCATTGAGAAATTAAATAAAATTGATTGTTTAGATTAAAACAATCGCTTTTTAAGATTGATCGAGATGAGAAGTTACAATAATTGAATGCAAGCTATCTTAAAATTAAAAATACTAGTTACACTGAGCACTAAAGGTAGCCATCAGAAAATGAGATTTTCAAATTCATTTTCAGGTAAAGCTTTGCTAAACAAAAATCCTTGCCCTTCTTCACACTCAAGCGAAATAAGTGTATCGAGCTGTGCTTGAGTTTCAATGCCTTCACCAACAATCTTTAAATTAAGTGAGTGTGCTAAATGGGTGATTGCTTTCACAATATCTAGGCTTTGCTTATCATCAACCATATCTTTAACAAATGACTGGTCAATCTTTAATACATCAACAGGAAATAACTTTAAATACGATAAACTCGAATAGCCCGTTCCAAAGTCATCTATCGCTATGCTCAAACCAAGGTTTGAAAGCCCGTTTAATATCCTACTTGTTTCATCAAAATCACTCATTAAAGCGCTTTCTGTCACTTCTAATTCAAGATAACCACTAGGAAGCTCAGTATCCTCAAGTACTTGTGCTACGCTTTCTATAAATTTAGGATCTGTAAATTGTTTAGCAGCAACATTAACAGCAACTTTAATTGGATGGCCTTTATCTAGCCAGCGTTTAGCCGCTCTGCAGCTTTGTTTTAAAACGCTATGACCCAACTTATTAATTAAACCAGTCTCTTCAGCTAATGGAATAAAGTGTAACGGCGATATAAAACCGTCTTCCTCATCTCTTAACCTCACTAACGCCTCAGCACCTATGATTAATTTATTTTTTAAACTAAGCTTGGGCTGAAAGTGAACTTCCAACGTGTCTTTTTCAAGTGCATTTCTCAAAAGCTTATCTATATTTTGACGTTGATGAAACTCATGTTCTAAGTCATCTGAAAAATAACAAAATCTATCTCTACCATGCTCTTTGGCTTTATACATTGCTGCATCAGCATGCGACATCATTAATTCGGCAGAATCAGAATCCGTTGGATTAATACTAATTCCCACGCTTATAGTTAAATTAAACTCTCTTCCATCAACACGAAAAGGTTGATGCATTGCATACAAAATATCAGATGCAACAGCATCAACATGACACGGCGATTTAATACCTGGGAGCAACAATACAAATTCATCCCCGCCAACTCGGGCCAAGGTCGTATTTAAATCAACAATAGATTCAAGTCGTTTAGCAACCAGTTTTATGATTTGGTCGCCAATATGGTGTCCCTCTGTATCATTTAAATATTTAAAATGATCAATATCAATTAACATTAACGCCACTAAAAAACCATTACGCACAGATACCTGACAAGCATGCGCAACGCGATCATGTAATAAAATTCGATTGGGTAAATCGGTTAATTGGTCATGGTTTGCTAAATGGCTCATCTTAACAGCCATCGCAATCGACTCGCTCACATCATGAAAAACTATAATCGCGCCAATAATATTCCCCTTTTCATCTCTGATGGGGGAAGCAGAATCCTCAACCCGATGAATTCTGCCATTTAAGCTCGTTAATTGGCAATTAAGCGCCATAGCTACTCTTCGCTGCTCTTTTAAAGCAATAGAAATTGGATTAAGGCTTTTGTGCTTTGTGGTTGCATCCCGTAGTTGCATAACCTCTGAAATATGATTACCAACTGCTTCATGCATTACCCAACCGGTCATCATCTCTGCAATCGGGTTCATAAACGTTATTTTTTCGTCTTTGTCTGTTGCTATAACTGCGTCGCCAATCGAGTTGAGCGTTACGCGCAATCTTTCTGATTCAATAGCAAGTAAACGCTGTGAATGTTTTAGTTGTTGCTCTTGTGTTTTTAGTTTTAGATGATTGCCAACGCGCAAGCGGCATACCTTAAGATCAACGGGCTTTTGTATATAGTCAATCCCACCCAACTCTAAAGACAAATGCTCAAACTTACTCTCATTATGGGAGGTAATAAATATTACTGTTACACCACTAGTTTTGGGATCGTTTTTTAAGCGTTTACACACTTCTAACCCGCTAATATCAGGTAATTCAATATCTAATAAAATAATTTCTGGTAAGAACTGCTGTGCTTTTTCAATGGCGCCAAAACCAGTATCGCTACATATAACTTCTGCAATATCTGATAAAGCTCCCTCTAAAATCATTAAACTAGTGGGTTCATCATCAACAATAAGTACTCGTTGCGCAAAGCTTTGATCTACAGTGGTTAACACAATCACTTCCCATAAAAAATTAAACAAATGCACATAAAGCCTAGCTTAGTTAACCCAAACCTCCACCAATTACCTAAAATATATACTTAAGTATTATATTATTAGCGTCAATCAAAAAGGGTTTGTAGAGTTCTAAATTTGAGATAAATGAATACAAAACAAAACTCTTTATTAAAAGTAAAACTTGATAAATTACCTATAGCTCTCTAAGTTTAGGGTAGCTAAATAATGGCTGGTCTTTAATTGGAGTAGTGGATGCCAATAAATCTTAAGAAAAGGATAATTCGTCAGGTAAGTAATTACACCCTTTTATTCCCAATTTCTTTATCCGCCATAATGACCTTAATTGTTGTAGCCATTATTATTAATGAAGCAAGTTTATCGCGCTCAGTACTTAGCTTTGTAGAGCATGAAATCATAGACAAAAACCAATCTATTAATTCACAAACGCAAGAGGTTATTGAAAACTACCGTCGAGATATTCGTTTTTTACACGCAACCCCTCCAATCAAAGGTTTAGCTAGGGCATCAAATAACAAAGGAGTAGACCCACTAGAAAACACCACCTATGCTCAATGGAAAACAAGGCTTGAAATTATATTTGCAGCGTTTTTAAAAAATAACCCCGATTACGAGCAGCTAAGAATCATCAGTACCAACAAAAAAGGACAAGAACTGGTAAGGGTTGATCGCGTTCAGGGTGCAGTAGAGGTTATAGATTTAAATAGGCTCCAAAATAAAGGAGCGCAAGAGTACTTTACGGCCAGTAGTAACCTCTCTGATGGCGAAATATATATGTCTGAAATTTCGTTGAATAGAGAGTACGGTAAAATAGAGTTTCCTTATCGCCCGATGTTGAGGCTGTCTATGCCAATTTTTGATGAAAATCAAAATAGATTTGGCTTTATCATAATTAACGTGAATGCTAACAACTTATTAACCCTTTTAAAAAACAGTATTAATACACCATTTCAACTCGCTTTAACTGACAGTAACGGCTATTTTTTATCACACCCAAATAAAGATTTCACCTTTGGTAAAGACCTAAATAGTGATATTAGCATCAATAATAATTACACTTTTAACCCCGTTGCTAATAGCTCATTGTCGCTTATAAAACCAAAAAGCAATGCGCAAACAAGTTATTACACCGCAAGAAAAAAAATCACTTTAGCGCTGGGTGAAAAACAAAACTTTTTATCTAGCCACGTTTTAGCGCCTGTTGAGTATATAAAAAATATTGAAATGGAACGTAGAACAAAGCTCTACGCCTTTTTACTTATTTTGGTTATTGTATTAACTATCATTCTCGCATTTTTCAATCGTAGTCTTCGCAAAAGCCAAGAGCTTGCAAATGCGCGCGCACAATCTGAGGCGATTATAACCGGATCATCTGATGCGGTAATTGGCATTACCAATAACGGTATTGTCTCTAGTTGGAATAACGCCGCAACTCTGATGTTTAAACTTGGAGAATTAGAAGCTATTGGAAAATCAATTAATGATTTAAAAATAATAGATCAGCTAAATTTTAACGAGATAATTGAAAAGTTCACTGGTGGTACTCGTCAATTTAAGCAAGACGCTAGTATCAGTAACGGCTCTACTAAACGCTACTTTTCACTCTCTTTATCAGCCATTATCGATCAATTTGGAATGTTTATTGGTATAGCAATAATAGCCAGAGATGTAACCAAAGAGCGCACCATTGAGAATGAAATAATAAAAGTAAATCATGAGCTTGAAAATAAAGTAGCTATTCGCACTAAAGAGCTCAAACAAGCCAGTGAAGTAAAAAGCGCGTTTATTTCTAATATAAGCCATGAAATGCGTACTCCACTTAATGGCATAGTGGGTACTTTAAACTTAATAAAAAAAGAGCCATTAAGTGAAACACAAAAAAACTATTTAGAAATGACCGAAGTAAGTGTGAGTGCTTTATCTGTATTAATAAATGATATTTTGGATTTATCTAAAATAGAAGCCGGTAAACTTGAGTTGAACTTTAAAGAGTTTAATTTAATAAAATTAATCGAAAGCGTTTGTGGCAGTATGGCTGTTAAAGCTCAGGAGAAAGGCCTCGAATTTGTTTTAGATGTTGTGAATTTAAAATGTAAAACGATTACAACTGACCCCCATCGTTTTTCACAAATCCTGACTAACTTAGTAAATAATGCGATTAAATTTACTGAAACTGGGTTTATAAAGGTCACCGCTTATTGCGAGCAAACAAGCAATGATACTGTGACCGTTCACGTAAAAGTTACCGATAGCGGTGTGGGCATTGCACAAGAAAACCAGAACAAATTATTTACCGCCTTTTCCCAAGAAGACAAAAGCGTGGCATCTAAATTTGGTGGAACAGGGCTGGGGCTTTCTATATGCAGACAGCTTTGTAGCCTTCTAGGCGGAGAAATTAGCTTTGAGTCAGAAAAGTCTCTAGGTAGTAGTTTTCACATAAAACTAACACTGAGCAACGCTGATACAACTCATTATAGTTTTGCCCCACGATTAAAAAACAAAAGCTTCGCTATTGTGACTAAAAATAACGAGTTAGCCGACAGCATAAATAATTTAATAGCTGCTTTTTCTGGAAATAGTTTTTCAGCTGAACAATTACAACAATCTCTTGTTTCAGATGATATAAAAAACGTGTCTTTACCTGACTTTATACTTATTGAACAAGACGACACATTGTTAAAACGTTTAGATGAAATGTGGCCAACTATTGCTAATCATCATGTAATTAAAGTTATTTTATTAGCAAATCGCGGTTATCCTCAAATTAAAACAAGACACGTGCAAGCCAGCTTACTTTCTAAACCAATACTTATTTCAGAGTTTTTAAAAACAGTCGCCGATGAACGCAGCCTTGAAGATAAAATAAGTGCTGGTAGCAGTAATATTAATATTAACAAACGCCGTGAATCAGACTCAGTTAAAACTGATAATTCTGACTTTAAAGGAGCACATGTTCTTATCGTTGATGATAACGAAATAAATATAGAAGTAGCCGCGGGTATATTGTCATGTTTATCTTTAGAGATAGATACCGCGTCAAATGGCCAACAAGCAGTAGAAAAACTTGTTAACTCGGTGGCCAATAATCATCAATACCACTGTGTATTTATGGACTGCCAAATGCCTATATTGAATGGTTATGATGCAGCAAAACAAATAAGAGCTGGTGAAGCAGCGCCTCAAAATATTGATATTCCCATAGTCGCTATGACTGCTAATGCAATGATGGGTGAAAGACAAAAATGCCTAGATGCAGGAATGAATGATTACATCACTAAACCAATCTCTGCAGAGGTATTAGTTGCAACGGCTACAAAGTGGTTGTCTTCAACTTTTATAAAAGAAGCTCCATTGGAAAATAATCAGCTTAACGAAATTAATAAACCAATTTCTGATACTTTGGATAGTCAAAGTTTACCTGATTGGGATAAAGATAACGCGCTATCTCGGTTATTAAATAATGAAGAGCTTCTTATAAAAGTATGTGAATTATACCTTCAGAGTACACCAATGAAGCTAGAAGAACTTGAGGATGCAATAAATAACAATAATTTATCGCAAATATCAAAATTAAGTCATGGCTTGAAAGGCTCATCGGGTGATGTAGGTGCGGCTAACTTGCATAAATTATTTGATGAATTAGAAGTAATGGCCAGTGAAAATGCCATGGGCAGTATGAAGAATAAATTAGAGCTCATTCAAACTAGCTACAAAAAACTCGAATCAACCATTAACAGCTACTTAGAGATACAACCCAGTAGTTAGCATTTTGTGGGTAATAATGAATAAACCACTGAAAATATGTATTGCTAATTAAAGTTAAAAGCGCCTAAAGGCGCTTTTAATTTTTGAGTGTATTGCTAACCAATACCACCAAAAAATATAAAAGCACATAGGATATTTATTCTTACTCGCTATACTGGTCAATTATAACTTTTAAACTATTGAATTCTATAGGCTTGTTTATAGTGTTAGTTATACCCGCTGCCACGTACTCAGGCTCGTCTTTTTCAGTGATGTTTGCAGTAACGGCAATAATGGGCACATCGTGGTAATTGGCTAGTTCCCTAATATATTTAGTTGCCAAAAGCCCGCCCATTACCGGCATTTGAATATCTATCATAATTAAATCAAATTGTTGTTTAGTACATAGCTCAAGCGCTATTTCACCATTATCTGCCATGGTTATATGTTTAATACCCATTGCTTTTAAAAAGCTTTCTAGCACGATTTGATTTACCGGATTATCTTCGGCAATTAATACTTGTATATCTTTATTTTTAATATTTACATCGGGTAATTGTGCTTGCTGTTTTTCAGCCACATTTGATGATGGAGTACTAAGCGTTAACTGAAAATAAAATCTCGAACCCTTATCCAATTCACTTTCTACTTGTAAATTACTGCCCATTAAGTTTAATATTTTACTAGAGATAGTTAATCCAAGCCCTGTACCACCAAAACGACGTGTTGTTGAAGTGTCAGCTTGTGTAAAAGCATCAAATAACGTTTTTATACTATGTTGTGAAATACCTATACCACTATCGATAACGCTAAATAGTAACATCACTTCACTGCTATTTTTCTCTTTTAGAGCAACAGATAATGTTACTGTTCCATACTCTGTAAATTTAAATGCATTCCCCAATAAATTCATTAGTACTTGTTTTAAACGGGTTTCGTCGCCTTGTACCAAATCAACAGAATCTACTTTTTCTTTTACTATTTTAAACTCTATATTTTTATGGTCGGCTTGCGATTTAAAAATTTGTTCCAGCTCATACAATAAAGCGCTTAATTTAAACTCTCTATTTTCTAGTAGCATTTTATCGGCATCAAGCTTACTTAAATCAAGAATGTCATTAAGAATAACCAATAAACTGTTACCTGAAGAGCTAATAACCTCAATCATGCGTTTTTGTTTAGCATCAAGCTCTGTATTACTCACTAGCTGTACCATGCCTAAAATACCGTTCATGGGAGTGCGTATTTCATGGCTCATATTAGCTAAAAACTCAGATTTGATTCGGGATGTTTCTTCTGCCGCTTTTTTTGCTTCAACTAGGCGCTCGTTTAGCACTCTAAATTTATTTGCTGCTTGGGCTAAAAACCCTATTTCGTCTTCACGGTTAATATCAGCTATGTTTGCTGAGAAATCACCATTTAGAAATGATCTAAAACTAACTGTGAGCCTGTTAATCGCTTTAATAATATGAAAGTGAAAAAATAAAGCGAAAAGAATAAACAAGGTAACAGACAAAAATAACGACACTTGAATAACAGTTTGCGCAGCATCAATGCTCTCTTGACTGGTTTTCGAAATATCACTAAGCAACAACAATGCATCTTCTTGCAATTTTTTGGCAAGTGCTGAAAACTCGACCGAATCACCGGCAATAACAATATTACTTAAGGTTAAATAGTTTCTATTAGCTTGAATGGCCTGAGCAAATAAAGACTCGAATTTAGTTGTTAAACTATTTAGTTGCTCGACCTTGTTGTGGCCAATCATTTTGTTTGTAGCGCCACTGTTGGTTAATTGTTTAATTAATTGTAGCCGCTGTTTTACTTGACTACGTTTGGCGTAATCGCGTTGAGTTAAAAACAGGACTGAATTGCGATACAGATGATGCCAATGATCCTTTAGCTGAAACAATAATAAGTCCTTGCCCAGCCTGGCCGTTTCTCCATCCCTGCTTGCTAAGGTAGTTAATGCTAATTCGTAGGTATTTGGTAACTGTTGCTCAATAATTTTAGACTTTTCATCATATCGTTTTTTAAGACTATCGATACTTTTGCCATAATTTAAAACCAATGATTGCATGGCGTTTAATGAGTTTTTAATCTTGTGTTGCTGAATTCGCTGTTGTGCTTCAATTAACCGCGCTTGAATACTTTGCTGAGTGCTTTTTATTTTATCAAAAATAACCTCGCTACCCGACACACCATAAACCGAAATATCTCGTTGAATCTGTAAAATATCTTTGTTAATTTCAAATACAACAACTGACAGCCCATTAATATTCAATACATTTTTACTGGCTTGCTCTATTTTGTCGGTTCGCTCATTAATAACAACGTAAACTATTATTTGTATTAAAATAAAAATAGCCAACGAAGATAATACTTTAATAGATAAAGAACCAATTAACTGTTTCAGCATTCAATTCCCTTATGCGTTTAGTAGTTCAAACCATTTATCTAAACTGTAATCGTAGTTATCCATCACTGTATTCCACACCGCAATATTAGAAAAGCGCTTTTCATAGCTGCCGCCATCGCGAATTTGCCCTGGCATAATTATATTTTTGCCATCGGTACCCGCTAGTGGTTGAGTCGCTTCTTTGCCATCGTACCAATAATCCCATTCGGGGGTGGTAATTATTTCTTTACTACGTTCTGGATTAGAAATGTAATAACCTTGCTTGGAAATAAATGCACCAGGCCAGCCCGATAACCACCAGTTCATGTATTCATAAGCGGCGTCTTTTACATGCCCTACCGTATTAGCAGAGAGACACATCACTCCATGCCATGCTCGATACCCTTCTTTAGGAGATGCATTAACAACGGGTAAACCTTGGGCTCTACATGCAGTCACCCCCGGAGAAAATATACTTTGTATGTGCACACGCTTTTTAAGCATAAACTCAACCGATTGTGGCACCGACGTCCAAAACCCAGAAAAATGCCCTGCTTGCTTTTTATTAATTAAAATTGCAAACAGTTTATCTATTTCTGCAACACTCATATTGGCAATATTATTAAATGCCATAAGCCCTTGTGCTTGGGCCGCCAAAGCGGCATCAAAAATGCCTATGGTGGGGGCATTTACCAAACCAACAAAGCCTTTATTACTCTCCTCAAGCAACCAGCCCCATGACTCAGTCTCGTAAGCCACACCCTTAGGTATAAAATTAGTGTTATAGCCAAATGAATCCACATTGTGAACATAAGGCATAAAACTTATTTTATCAGTAGCTTGGCTTCCAAGTGAGCCATCGTGTTGAACATATAAAATTTTGTTGGGCGCATCACCTGCGCCCAATTTTGCTGTGGGAACTAACTTACCGGTTTTGGTTAGTGGGTTTATTTCCTGCCAATATTTTAGTCTTTCTACTTCAATTGGTTGAATAGCATTGGCTTGCCACAATATATTAATTGAGTCAGACCATTGTTCATATAAATCAAATGAAGAGGGATCAGCTGCTGCTTTTTGTAAAACGGCCGCACTCCCCATAGGGGTAAATTCAATATTAATACCGAGCTCTTGCATGGCGCGGACTCTAAGCTCTTCTTGTAAAGTTACATGCGTTCCCATGACTCTAAGCGTAACCGGTTTTTTTGCAAACACATACGGCGCTTTAAATGCGACAGCAGAGGTCGCAGCACCGACCGCTAGCGTACTTAAAAATTTACGTCGAGTGACATTGTTAGCCATACTAATCATCCATTTAGTGATTCCCACAATCAGTATAGGTAATAATCGAATAATCACTAACTTAGCGCTTCAAAAAACACTATTTTAATTAAAATGAGTGATCGTCATAAATAACATGGTCGTTTAATTATTGTATAAATTTTATAAGATAACTCTATCTATCCTTGTTACACTAGCAGTGTTGAAATACCTACTCGATTAAGGCGCTTACCCATGGAAAAATTTGTTAATCACATTCAACTAGGCTATTTGGGCTTGCTGCCGTTTTTAGGCTGTGTGGGTTGGCCACTTATGTTTGGCAGTAACAGTGTTAATTTAGAGTTTTTTAGTTTTTACAGCATCGCTATTTTAGCGTTTATGGCAGGTAGTTTATGGCATGCAGGGCAACAAAGCTTTGCCGATGCCATTAAAGCTGTACTGCCGGTCATTCCTATTCCGTTTTTATCATTTTTGCCGATTGAGTGGATGCTTGCGTGGTTAGGCGCGAGTTTTTGGTTGGTTCTGATTTTCGAAAAAGCGTCGATTTATTGGCAGAGTTACCACAAAGATTACCAAAAAATGCGCTTTGTGCTCACATCTGTGGTGTTTGTGTGTCATATCTTAATTATTGGTATGAGTATTTACCCTAAATAACACGCCATTACTTAACCATTGGTCTGTAATAGGGTAACATCCGCGCACTGTATTGAGAGGACACCCTATGATAGACCAATTGCGCCAACAGCTCACTGACCTTGGTGAGAATTTTGTAGAAAAAAACGCCGTTTTTAAAATAAAAGTGATCCCTTTTTTTTGTGCCATTAGCATAAAAAAAGATCATAAAAGCGAAGGTCGTCTTTCTTTTTATTCAAATCAACTCATTGAAATACTAATGGTTGTGTTGTTTGTATTGTTTGGTTTATCTATATTTGATCCTGACGCAGGATTTACCCATGGTCCTATCCACATTGTTTTTGCTATTTTGATTACCTTTAACCTAATTTTAAAACAGGTTGCTATTGAGGGTTTAAAAACACGTTTAGCTATGTACAGGTTGCATCAGGCACCTCAGCAAAATGATGAGCCCGAAAACCCAAACACATCTTCACGCTAATATGTATTTAAATCCAAACTGGAACATACTTACGGTAGGTGATGGCGATTTATCGTTTTCAAATGCGCTTTATCGTCATATTAAGCCAAAAAAGTTAGTGGCATCCACTTACGACGACCAATCAACTATTGAGCAAAAATACCCAGACAATGCGCTCAATGCTTTAAAGTCGCAAAAGGTAGAAGTACTTAATAGTTTTGATGTAACCAACCCACAATGTTGGCAAGCGCTTGGCCAGCATTTACATAGTTTTGATGTGGTTATTTTTCAATTTCCGCTTATTCCTGCGTTTGTTGGTCGTGATGCATTTGAACATACTACTCGCCATACCAGCATGAACGTACTTAACCGTGCATTACTGCATCAATTTATAAAATACGCTAATGAGTTTGCTTTAAATCCACAAGGCGCGAGGCTGTGTTTCATCACTTCAAAAGATGTTAAACCGTACCGTGAATGGAATATTGAAGGCAGTTTAGGTACCCATTTGAACGCACAATATCAAGGGCAAATGCCATTTGATATTAGTCACTTTAGTGGCTATAAAATTCGCAATGTTGACCGTGATAAGCACGTTAAAGACACCAGCGGCATTACCTATGTATTTAGTGAAAAACCCTTACCTGAACTGGCTAGCTTGTTAACTTTTCCTGCTTACTTATCCGATAATTATTGCTCGCTATGTCGCGTAGGGCCGTTTTTAGCTGACGAGGATAAAAGCAAGCATTTTGCTGCTAAAAAACACCTGCAAATGATCAAACTAGAGCAAGACTGGCAGCAATGGTTAACAGCGTTTTATAAGTCAAGCTAGCTTAATTAAGTCAGCTGCTTTTTCGGCAATGGCTATCACACCGGCATTGGTGTTGCCGGTAATTATATGCGGCATAATTGAGGCATCAACCACACGCAAATTTTTCACGCCATGTACTTGTAGTTGGCTATTCACTACCGCCATGGCATCTTGCCCCATTTTACAAGTGCCTACAGGGTGATATTCAGTCTCGGCCGTTTGCCTAATATACTCAATAAGCTGCTCATTATTGTTAATATCTAGCGGGTAAACCATATTACCTCTAATTACATCAAATGCTTCACTTTGCATAATCTGCAGTGTTTTTTTAAGCCCCGCTAACATCACGTTTAAATCATCGGGGTGGCTTAAATAACTAGGATCAATAAGTGGTGCACTCAAGGGGTTGGCATCGGCTAATCGAATCGTGCCACGGCTTTTAGGTTGCATAATACTACAGTGAATACTATAACCATGGCCTAGGTGCAGTTTACGGCTATGGTCATCCACCAGCCCAATTACAAATTCAAGCTGTACGTCGGGTACTTTTGAATCGGAAAATAGCTTTATAAAGGCATGTGATTCTGCAAAATTACTAGTAAGCTGCCCTTCACGTTTTACAAACCAATCAACGCATCCTTTTGCAATATTAAACGCCCCACCCGCACTTATACCAAATGTGCCTTTACTGTATTTAGCTTTATACAATGGCACAACGGTTAAGTGGTCATGAAGGTTCTCTCCAACACCAGAAAGCTCGTTTACTATTTTAATATTATGCTGCTTTAGTTGCTCTTTAGGGCCAACTCCCGATAGCATTAAAATTTGCGGTGAGTTAATTGCGCCAGCGCTTAAAACCACCTCTTTTTTTGCATGCAATACAACGGCCTTATTGTTTATAGAAACAGAGACTCCGGTTGCGGTTTTATCGCAAAAAAGCACTTTATTAACGTATACTTTGCTAAGCACAGTTAGGTTTTTTCGGTTTAAATGGGGGGTTATATACGCTTTTGCCGCGCTACAACGCTCACCTTGATGTTGAGTCACTTGCGATAACCTTGCTCCCACTTGCTGCCCTGCGTTTATATCGCCATTGTGCGGTACACCTTGTTGTTCACAGGCGTTTAAAAACAGCTGATTTACAGGGCTTGGCAGGCTTAAATCCTGCACATGTAAAGGGCCATTAACCCCGTGTATATCACTTTCAGTAAAGGTTTTATTATTTTCAGCTTTAATGAAATAAGGCAATAAACTCTCATAATCCCAGCCCTCATTGCCCAGTGCAGCCCAACTATTATAGTCGTGCTTATTACCCCGAATATAAACCATAGCATTAATGGAGCTTGAACCGCCAAGCACTTTGCCACGAGGCATAAATCCGCAGCGATTATTAAGTTCTTTTTGAGGTACCGTATTGTAATGCCAGCTATTAATGCCATAAGGCACGCTTGCAGCGACCCCTGCAGGCATTTGAACCATTGCACCTTTATCACTGCCGCCCGCTTCAATTAAGCACACACTCACATTTTTATTTTCAGATAATCGCGATGCAATAACGCAGCCTGCACTGCCTGCGCCAACAACAATGTAATCAAATGTAGTGATATGCATACTTATTCTCCAATTAAAAAACCAGTTTGCATGGAACATCGAATAAAAACTTGTTATTTTTAGACATCCTCACGCAAAAGTATATTTTATGAGCCGCTTAATTAGAGCCACCTCTTTACAAGGAATAGACCATTTAATTGCAGAACTTGGGGGAGGTTTCGCTGCCATAATGCAGCAGTGCGCCATTAATGTGGACTTTAATAAACTAGAGCAAGAGACCCTTACTTACCGCGCGTATGCACAGCTATTAGAGCATTGCGCGAATACACTAAATTGTCCAAATTTTGGTTTAAAACTAGCAAGCCTGCAAAGCTTTGATATTTTGGGCCATATTGCAATAGCCGCTCAAACAGGCACTAATTTAGCCGAGGCGCTAGATTGGGTGATAAAATATTTGCACTTACATACGCCAGCGCTTAATTTAACCACTCACCCACTTGATGATAATGAGCACGTGTTTTTATCATTCGCTATAAATCTCAGGCCATTACCGGCAATAAACCAAGTAATAGAGCTCACCATTGCATTGGCCATTGCTACCTTAAAAAATATGAGTAATGGTCGCTGTAAGCCACAAAGTGTATTTTTACCTCATACCCTAGGCGCAAATAAGCAGACCTACCATCAGCATTTTGGGTGTAAGGTTATTACTCACAGAAATAGCGCCGGCGTATTAATTGCCAAACAAGACTTAGATTTAACACTTAACGTTACTAAGCAGCACAAAACCCAAGCTGCACTTAGCTTTTTAGCCGAAAATAATGCTCATAGCCAATCTTTGCCTGCTCAGGTAAGCGCGCTTATTCGCATTATGCTGCCGATATTTCAAAGCGCTAATAATACTATTGCCGCTGCGCTTAATATTCACCCTCGCACCTTGCACCGAGAACTTAAAAAGCACGATACCAGTTTTGTAAAGCTCAAAGACGCCACTCGCCGCGCCCTATGTGAGCACTATTTATTACAAAACCAATTGTCGGTGACTCAAATTTCAGAGCTTTTAGGTTATCAGGAGCAAGCTACGTTATGTACTAGCATTAAACGTTGGTTTAATTGCTCTGCCCGCGCATTTAGAGCCAAACATTGTTAAACTGCGCCCTTGTTTAAAAACAGCAAAGGCTATTCATGAATTTTGTAATTGTAGGTACTAATTTTATTAGCGACACGTTATTGGCAGCGGCTAATACACTCAGCAATTTTAATTTATACGGTATTTGCTCTCGCCAAATAAGCAGCGGCGAGCGCTTTTTAGCTAATCATCCAACAAATACCGATGCTAAAATTTTTACCTCTATTGATGCTGTGTGCCAAGATGAACAAGTAGACGTAGTTTATATAGCGGCGCCAAATAGCCTGCACAGTGCATATGCAATACAGTGTTTAAAAGCGGGCAAACACGTATTAGGCGAAAAGCCCTCAGCGGCTAATAGCAAGCAACTTGCGGCTATTTTAACTGCGGCAAAGCAGCATCAGCGCCTTTACATGGAAGCGATGATGACAACGCACTTACCTAATTTTGCGCACTTACAAGCTGCCCTAAAAAAAATAGGCACACCACGTAAGTTTATTGGTCGATTTAGTCAGTATTCATCACGTTACGACAAGTATAAAAATGGTGAGCGCCCGAATACTTTTTTACCTGAATTTGCTAATGGTGCCTTACTAGATTTGGGTATTTACCCACTTTATCTCGTTATTGCATTATGGGGAGTACCACGCTCTGTTCACGCCAGCGGCGTATTACTTGAAAGTGGTGTAGATGGTGCAGGCGATGTGCTTTTAAATTATCCCGACAGACAAGCGGTGATCAGCTATTCGAAAATTTCACAAGGCGAAAATATCACTGAAATTCAGGGGGAATTAGGTCGAATTAGAATTGAAGCCGTGTCGCAGCTTAAAAAAATAGAGTTTATTGCTAACAATGGTCATAAAGAGCTTATTAGCACGGAATTTGACGAGCACTTTATGAAGTACGAACTCGAGAACTTTATCAATACCATTGAGCAAAATCAGGGGGAGTCTAGCGTTAATACTCATCAGCTTTCTGTCGATGTAATGCAAGTACTTGATACCGCACGCGCACAACTTGGTGTTGTTTACCCAGCAGATTTATCCTCTGAATAAAACAAAAACTACCGGCTAAGCGATAAGCGTATTTTATCGCTTGGCCTTTGGGCACACTTTACTAAACACTGCTATTTTGAATTAAGCTTAAAAAGATCACAAAATTTGACTTACCTCTGAGATCAAAAGCAGGTAACATGCCGCCAAAATTCATCGCAATCTTTAAGGACATCCATGCAAAAATCAACCAAAGATCTATTACTGGCTATTTTATGCATATTGCTAGCAATGATGACGATTCAGTCAGGCGCGTCACTGGCTAAACAGCTTTTTCCTATTGTTGGACCTGAGGGCACAACAGCCTTACGTTTAGGATTTTCGGCCGCTATTTTGTGTTTGATTTTTAAACCATGGAAACACTTCCCTGTTGCAAGCCAACGCTTACCCATATTAATTTATGGATTAAGTTTAGGCGGCATGAATATTCTATTTTATTACGCGATAGAACGTATCCCATTAGGTATTGGGGTTGCGCTTGAATTTACAGGCCCATTAGCTGTCGCGTTGTTTTCTTCTCGCAGAAAACGTGACTTATTTTGGGTTGCCTGTGCAGTGGCCGGTATTTTATTACTTTTACCTGATATGAAAGGTCAAGACAGCCTTGATCCAGTCGGTGTAGTACTCGCACTTGCGGCGGGTGCCTGTTGGGCTGGCTATATTTTATTTGGTAAGAAAACAGGCAGTCAAAGCTCTGGTGGCGCAACGGTTGCGATGGGCATGACAATATCAGCCATTGTGCTGGTACCTTATGGCGGCATTTCACAAAGTGCTGCATTTACTTGGGATATTATTCCATTAGGTATTGCTATCGCCGTGCTTTCAAGCGCCCTGCCTTATACTCTTGAAATGATTACTTTACGTAATATGTCGCCACAAGGTTTTAGTATTGTAATGAGCCTAGAACCTGCAATTGCAGCACTCGCTGGCTTAGTTATTTTAGGTGAACTGTTAAGCATTTGGCAGTGGCTGGCTATTTTACTGGTGATTATTGCCTCGGTAGGTAGTTCAATGTCTAATGGTAAAAAGCAGCCTGCTGCTTAGAGTTTAATAATTTAATTGCGTCATGAACTATCATGGCGCAACTTCTCATCTCCTATTTTACAACTCCCTCTTAGTATAACTAAGCCTGCGTTTTATCTCTCCTTTCACACCATTCATTGTTGCACTTAAAACAATATATACCATCTACTGTGTGTGCATTATTTATACAAACACCTTGTTATATTTAAACTTTAAATTTAAGTAAAAACCCACGCCTTAATTTTTATTCTAAAAAAGTGAATTAAAATTCATATTTTTATTTCCATCAACAAAACTCCCTGATACTATTAGCGCTCATTTATTAACGTACTAAATCTAACTGGGATCAATTTTTATGTTTAAACCAAGCCTGTTAACCTTGGCTGTATCAAGCGCACTGAGCGGTGTATTACTTAGCGGTAATGCAACAGCACAAGAGCAAATTATTGAAAACAATAAATCGCTTGAAGTTATTGAGGTTACAGCAACACGCCGAAGTGGCTCTATTCAGGCTGCGCCTCTTAACATTACTGCGCTTGATGCCGATGTAATGAAAGACCAAAATATCAGCGAATTAGCCGATGTAGCGCGTTGGGTGCCAGGTTTAACAATTACTGATCAAGGTGGTCGCTCTGGCTCGCCTATTATTGTGCGTGGATTAAATACAAATTCATCAGGCCCTTCATCAGATGGCGGCACGGTAGCCACTTACATTAACGAAATTCCAGTATCGGTAGATATGCGCCTTGTTGATGTAGAACGAGTGGAAGTACTTATTGGACCGCAAGGCACATTGTATGGCGCAGGCACATTGGGTGGCGCTATTCGTTACATGCTTAAAGAGCCAGAGCTTGATTTTATATCAGGTGAAGTATTTGGTGATGTTTTTCAAACTCAAGAAAGTGATTCAATCGGCGGCGAAGCCGGTTTTATTTTCAACTTACCATTGATTGAAGACAAACTGGCGGTACGTACCAGTTTAAATATTTATGAAGACCCAGGGTTTATTGACTACGCCTACACCGTTCGTGAACCAGGTGTGTCGATCACCGACCCTGATTGGACAAACCTTGATGCAGTAAACAGCAATCTTAAAAATGTAAAAGACGCCAACGGTGAAACCACCACAACTGGGCGTATTTCATTACGTTACAAAGCAAATGAGTCATTTGAAGGCACATTAAACTACTTCTATCAAAAGCAAGACACCGAAGGTCGCTCAATTGTTCATCACAATAGCCTTAACGAAAATAATGGTTTAAATGATCGCATCGGCAAATACGAGTCAGCGTACCGTTTTGAAGAGCCACGGAAAAAAGAAGATCAATTACTCAGCCTTGAACTTAAAGCCGACTTAGGTTTTGCTGAGCTGGTATCAGCTACCGGTATTTCACACTTTGAAGCCGATGGTCAACGCGACCAAACTGACCTTTTAATTCGTTTAGACTATGGCTACGAAGAGTTTCCTTCGTTTTCGGCATTTACCCGTGAATTAGACGAAGTCGATACCTTCACTCAAGAGCTACGTTTGGTCTCACAAAGCGATAGCGACCTAAGCTGGATTGTTGGTGGTTTTTACAATAAAACCGATACCGACGCATCAAGCAGAGAGTTTACGCCAGGCTTTGATCAGTTCGCAGTTGATAATTTTGGTGGCGCACAGCTAAGACCAGACTCTTTAGAGTATTTAGAAATTACTGGCAGCAAAGTCACTGAATCAGCACTTTTTGGTGAAGTGGGTTACCAGGTAACCGATAAACTCGACATTACCATTGGCGCGCGTTTTTACGAATACGACGTAGAATCAAAAGCGGCTTTTGATTTCCCATTAGCAAATACCTTGTATGAAGGTGCTGCACCTGATGCAATTTCAGTTAACTTTGAAGAGAACGAAGCCGGTGACAACGGTAATCTGTTCAAATTTAATGCTAAATACCAATTTACAGATTCAGTGATGGCGTATGCAACTATAAGTGAAGGATTTAGAATTGGTGGCTCAAATGGCTTAGTGCCTTGCCCTACACCTCTACCTGAAGACCAACAAACAGGCTGTGGTAAACCAGATGAAATGCTATACGATGCCGATACAACCACTAACTATGAGCTAGGTTTTAAAAGTACCTGGATGAGAAGCCAATTACACTTTAATGCTGCGCTATTCAATGTAGATTGGGATAACGCACAAATTGCCGGTGCGACAATAGTAGGCCAATTACCTTACTTATCAAATGCTGGTAGCGCAAATGCGAAAGGGATTGAAATTGCCACGCGTGCAATTTTATCAGACTCATTTACAGCCTATGCAACTTATGCCTATACAAAAGCAGAACTAACCTCAGACGCTCCGTATTTATTTAATGCCGATGGCACTGATGGCGCAAAAGATGGCGACCGTTTACCGGGCTCACCTGAGCACCAGTTCTCTATGGGTATTAACTACCAAACAGAAGTGTTTAACGACAAAACCCTTGATATTAACTATGGTTTAACCGCACAAAGTGATGTAATTTCAAAAGTAGGCCTACGTGACAACGGTGAAGCACTCCCGGGTTATAGCTTAAGTAATATTTCAGCTAAATTAACCGCCGATGCGTGGTCGACTACTTTATATGTAGATAACCTATTTAATAAATATGCGGTTACTTCTGTTCGTCGTTCAGATGCGGATATTACAACAGCCAATGGCGCAGACATACAACGTAACTATGGTTACTTTATTAATCGCCCGCTTACTATTGGCATTAAATTTAACTATCAGTTTGAAATATAATTAAACGATAAGTTTAAGTACAATCAAGAGGCTCAAATTAATTTTGAGCCTTTTTATTTGTAAGCACATTATTTATAAGAGTATTCATGCAGCCAAACTTAAAGCAATTACACCAAAGCGCTATCAACAACTTAAACCAAGGCAATATTCAGCCAGCGCATAAAGCACTGGTTGAGCTGGTAACACAAAAACCAGACTTTGCTGATGGCTACTTTTTGCTCGCTATGGTTAATTTACAGGTTGGCCAAATTTACAAAGCGATAAAGCTAATTGAAAAAGCATTAAGCTTTACCCAGTCTATTGAATATACTGCGCAACTTGCGAAGTGCTACGCTCTTACGGGCGACTTACAAAAAGCAAAAAACACCGCCCTCAGCGTTAAGCCTGAACATATTAGTAAAGCACTTGATGCCGATACATTAGGCGTGGCGCTCACCCAAGCGGGTTTACATCAACAAGCAGCTGATTACTTTATATGCGCATTAAGTTTAGCTGAGGCGAGTAATACTCGTCAGCCGCAGTTTTATTATAACTATGGGGTGTGTGCTAAATTTTTAGGCCAGTTTGATAAAGCACAGCAAGCGTTTGAAAATGCCATTGCACTGAACCCGCTTCATCATCAAAGTCATTTTGCCTTAGCCGATTTAACTAAAGTCACCGAACATAATAATCACATCACGCGATTAAAAAATGTATTCGAACAGGTCAATCATCCCGACGCCAAACTGCATATAGGTCATGCGCTCGCTAAAGAATATCAAGACTTAGGAGAGTTTTCAGCAGCCTTTACCGCGTTACAACAAGGTAAAGCAGCAAAACTCGCTAATAAGGCGTTTGATAACCAAGCGTCTGAGGCTTTATTTGCACATATAAAACAGCTCAGTGATAAATACAAAAACCAACAAACAGCTGGCAACCAAAGCAGTGAGCCAATTTTTGTATTAGGCATGCCGCGCTCTGGCACCACATTAGTTGAACGCATTTTATCAAGCCACAGCGACGTACAATCGGCGGGCGAGCTGCAAGACTTTGGCCTAAGTGTAAAAAAACTTAGCCAAACGCACACGCCTCAAGTACTCGATATAGACACCTTAAACCAAGCTTACCAGCTTGATTTTGCAAAACTTGGCAGCACTTACCTTGAAGCAACCCGTGTTGTAACCGGCAGCCATAAACACTTTATTGATAAACTACCGTTTAACTTTTTTTATATCGATTTAATTACCAAAGCACTGCCAAACGCGAAAATAATTTGCCTACTTCGCGACCCCATGGACACCTGCATTGGTAACTATCGTCAGCTATTTACCATTAACAACCCATATTATGCTTACTCGTTAGACTTACTCGACACCGCTAAATTTTACAGCCGCTTTTATAAACTGATGCAGCACTTCAGCAACCTGCACAGCAATATTAAACTAGTAAAATACGAAGAGCTCATCGCCGCACCAGAGCAAAAAATAAAAGAGTTAGTGAGCTATTGCGACTTAGACTGGCAGCCACAATGCCTTGATTTTCACTTAAACACCGCACCAGTATCAACTGCCAGCAAAATACAAGTGCGCCAACCGCTTAACAACAAAGCCATAGGCCGCTGGAAGAATTTTAAGCCTTATACAGAGCAAGCGCAGACTTATCTTTTAAAGCAAAATATACCAATTGAATAAAGAGTTGAGGTGCAGGAAGTAACGATCATTTTCTCAACCACTAAATACGGGGAATTTTAAAGTTTGAGATTAGTGTTTAATTTTCACCTAGGGTGGGCTGAGCGAAACGAACCAACTAAAATACTCCCAACAAAAAACGCTTTTCTATAAAGCGTATAAGCCTAGACAAAACATTTCAAAATTTATCTTAAACCTCTTTTGTAGCGTCACTTTCATCACGAACTCTGATCAAGCGGGTTGATATAATAATTAACACACCACACACTATCCCCAAACCAATAGACTTACTTAATCCCAGTGATCCTAAAACAGGTTTTATCATAAAATAATTAAAAATAACCATAGGTAAAAGCGCAATGAAAAACACTTTTATATTAAAGGTTATTGCAAATGGTTTTTTGCATTGTGGGCACTCTCTTATCTTGCTCCAACTTTGTAAGGCTTTAGAAAAAAACCCAATTTTTTCTTCACAATGAGGACATTTATAAAATTGTGCATTCGCCTCAAAACCATCCTCTACTTCATGACTCGTTGTTGGGTTTTCAAGGCGATTATTTAACTCTTTTTTTAACTCATTTTTTCTTTCAGGATACGCTTCTTGATCGATAGCACGTAATGACTCTTCTAGCTCTGAAATTGAATATTCTGAGTAATTTGGTTCCATACCTGTGTTCTCCTTGTTTAATAAAGCCCACTGAGAAATAGTTTCGTTAAAGTATCGCTCATGAGGCGCTAGCCGACTGTTTTTTATATAAATAAAACAAATGAAAAGTCGCTATAAAGGGTGCAATAATAATATATATAAAAATAAACTCTTGTGGTTTCATCGTACTAAATTCAGTCGTTGTTAAAACAACAGGACAAAAGCTACAACCTAATAACAATCCAAGTTTTACAATGATTGGGCGCTTTAATACCGTTAATTTTTTCATCGTTTTTATTAATGAATATAGTGACCATAAACCATATGCACCACCCAGCAAAAAATAGCCCAATAAAGGGTTTAATGTAACTGAAAATACAACCCAACCAAATATACTATAAATCAAATAAAGCAATAACGTAGGTATAAAAACAAAAGCAGTATAAAGAGATATTATTTTTTGTAATTGAGAATTACTCATACGTCTTATAAACATCCAAAACTGTATTAAATAACAGATAATAGCTGGCTAAAGCATCGTGCGATTGCAATATGTCGCTTTTTCAAAATCACTAATATTCATTGCAATGTTAGAAATTTCAGGAAATAAAGCAACAAGCTTACTAACAATTGCTCGTGAGAGGTTCGCTTTTTGCTCTGTTGTTCTTCCTTGCATTATATGGGCAAACACATGAATAAAGTCTTCATGTTTATTCCCCACAGAAAAAGTACTAAATGGATTTATTCTAACTTTTATATCACCTTCATCGAATAAACCTGTAGCGTGAGCTACAAAATGAATTTGTTCAATAATGTAGTCCTCATCATGTTCCCCAAAAACACTTTCAGAACAGTCCATTATAAAATGAGGCATATACTCTCCTTGATATTAGGGTCTGTTGACCTTTGCGGATTAAAATTTGTTCAAGCTAGGGGCGGTTTAATCGCGGCGCGAGGTTTGTAACCTAGTGGGCTAAGTCAAAACCGAGCAACAAAGAGTAAATCGCCCCTAGGCAGAACTCAAAGGGCAGCGCCTGTTTGGCATTACTGCTGTGTTATCGCCTATTTATGGGGAATAACCACACCACATAGGCTCTGCCTTGCCTAAATACCAAACAGGCTGCTGCAAATTTAACCTTGAAAGGTCAACAGACCCTAATCGCTAATGTAAATAGTTTGACCGCATCTTACTCGTGAATGAGGTTCATATTGGTATTTATCTTAAATACATTTTTTCAATACAGCTTATATAAACATTTCGTGAGGATTTAAAAAAAACATTCTTTTCCAACCCTGAGTCTGTGTTGTAGCTAACCAAGGAATTGGAATTATTGATAAGATTGAATAATGAATATGCGGTTGTTTTCCCTGGGCATTACCTGAATCTCCCAAAACACCAATAACTGAGCCAGTCTTAACAACAGTACCCGTTGTAACAGAGTAACTGTCCATATGCGCGTAATAGTGAATACGCCATTTAGGCCCTAATACTGCCACTACATTCCCGCCTTTTCGTATTGTGCCCGTATAAATGACTAAGCCTTTGCTAGAAGAAAGTGTGGCAGTCCCTTTTTTACCAAATATATCAATCCCTTTATGGACCACAGAGCTTCCCCATGGCTCATACCAAAAAGTATTATGGTTCCAATCATTGGGTGTTGCACCCTCAACAGGAATAACAATGTCATCTGGTATGATCATACCTATAAGGAAAACTGCGGTAAGTAGAACGAGTATAAATCTTAATTTTTTCAATGAGCTATCCTTGGCACATATTAACTGAAACACTCCCTGTTAGTGTGTCTGCGTGGGAACTATTCATACAATAGGCTTTAGTTTATAAAGGGAAGGTTTTAATGCCCTAATTAGGCCACGTTAATAAAATGCGCTGCCCTAAGTCGTCCCTGCATTACTCAGCATATTTATTGCCTGATATTAAACCGAATTAAGCGCGTTAAATCAACACTCTAATTTCGACTATAAGTTAAGTTGAAGATGAGCGCCTCAATTAATACAAGGATAGCGTTGCATTCACCAGTTGAACTCACAGCCATGAGCGGACTGTCGTAACCTTAGACTCTTGTTAAGTGCCCTATTGCTCAATATATTTAAAGGTATCAGCACCATCGAAAAACCTAACATTAACAGACTTAAATAGCTCAGGAGTAGCCATTCTGGTGTTGATTGCGACCCTATTTGTACCGTCATCTCTTTTTTGTGTGTAGTGAGTCGTGCAACCACAAAAAGTGCAAGAATGATATGAGCGAACTTTGCTACCCCACAAATGAACAGTAGCCTCTGATTTTACTTTAATATCAACTTGATCGACTGTGTAATAAGCCCAAAGAGCACCCAGCCGGTAACACATTGAACAATTACAACTGGTAATAGATTCTAGTAGCATGTCTGCTGTTATAACGATATTACCGCAATGACAAGTAGCTTTGACCATGTTTCCTCCTTGAACACTTAACGCCTCAATCAGCCGACGCGTTAGCGGTCTGCTGGATTGATTTGTTAGCATTTTCCTCGGTTAGTAAACATATACCCAACCAAATAAACCAAACAATTTGTGATACGCCAAATATTTCAGTAAATAGTTTGTCAGGATAAACCGTTGCAATGCCCGCTATGCCAACAAAATATCCGAGATAGTTAAGTGACCGGGGTAATCTGCCCTCTTGTATTGCTGCTACGCTAATCAATAGAACCCAAAGTCCGCCAACTAATTCATTTCCACCACCTATACTTTCTGTTATCACTGAAACGATTATCCACATATCAAGGGCTTTTTCTGGATTTGCATCCATCAGATCGATTGCATGATCAAGCCCGATATTCGAAATCATTCCACTTGCGATCACCAGACCGACCCAAATGCCCCCGAATAGAGATCCAATAGTAATTAAGGGATTAACTTTATATTTAAGCCTCTTATACATACCAATAACGAGTATGGCCAGAAAAATGCCAAACACCACGTACATTAGAAAATAGATCATTGAAAATAGAAGTTGATTTTCTGCCATGTAAGTCATTTTTTCGACTGGACTACCATCAACCGGATATGACCAAAAAGCCCCAAAATACACAAAGGCTGCTATGTAAATAAGCCCTTGGAAAATTGCTGCGATACCAGCTAGTTTTTGTAGACCCTTCATTTGGCGAAACCCCGTTTGTTGTATTGCTAAAACGCTTTGCTAAGCGGCAAAAAATTGTTGGCTAAAATAAGTGAGGCACGAACAAAAGCCAACTGTTTTTTGTGATCTTCACCCGATAAAGTGGACACCGTCCACGTTTCAATTAACTGCCAATTCAAACTCGGCAGGTGATTTATATCCTAAACTCGAATGCAATCTCTGTCTATTGTAAAAATAATTTAGGTAAACCTTTAATTTTGATAATAGTTTACCGCTGCTCTCAAATTTATTTCCTCGAATTAAATCTGCTTTAAGCGAATGAAAGAACGACTCGACTTCTGCGTTGTCAGTACAGCACCCAGGCCTATTCATACTGGCTTTGATGTTTTTGCTAGCCAAATACTTTTGTACAACGTGTGCACGGTATTCTGCGCCTCGGTCAGTGTGAAATAATACACTCTCTGTTGGCTGTCGTTTCTTTATCGCAAGCCTTAGCGCCTTTAACGTAAGGTCTGTTGTTTTGTTTTTACCAAACGCCCAGCCGATTACTCAACGTGAATATAAGTCGATAACCACAGCAAGGTAATGCCAACGAGCGCCGACTTTTAAATACGTAATATCGCCAGACCATTGTTGATTGATCCCCGTGGCCTTTTCACTATCTTTGCGTTTGTTTTCTATCTCTTTATAAAAGAACTTCACCTTCGCCGGTTTGCTGTAAGTCTTAAGGGCTCTGGCTCTTAAACCGTTTTCTCGCATTAAGCGGGCAACACGTTTTTGGCTTGTGTTTATACCTTCTTTTTTTAGCGCATGAAATACGCGTGGGCTACCATAGGTTTGATGATTTACATTGAAAACGTGCTTTATCTTCAACAACAAATTAGCATCTGACAGCGCTCTAGCTGACACTGTTCTGTCACGCCAAGCATAAAACCCACTACGCGAAACATTAAGCCAAGAACACAAGTATTTTACACCTAAGGCTTGTCCGAATTTTTGGATGAATCCAAATCGTTCTGATGTACTTCCGCCAGATACCGTTGCCACTTTTTTAGCAGGTCATTCTCCTGCTTAAGACGCTCATTTTCTTTCTTAAGCTTTTGAATGTTATCCAGCTCTTTTTTTGTTGGGAATTTACTCATTGTTTCATTGTTGCTTTGATAGCGCGGTACGTTTTTAAACTTAGCTTCTCGATACTCTTTTCGCCAACGACTCAGCATTAACGGATGAATATCTAGCGCCTCGGCAACGTCCTTTGACATGACATCGTCTCGTAAGCTTAGTTCGACTGCTTTGATTTTAAAATTAACTGGGTAAAACCATGTCTTTCTAGGTTGGGTATATCTAGGCATTTTAGCCTCCTCAAAGTAATGAGGAGGTGTCCACTAAAACGGGTGAGGAGCATTGTCCGTTTAAGCAACTTGTTATGTGCCTGTTTATTGTAAATTTTCTTTAACTCTTTCAAACCAGCCACTAACTTCTTCATGTGCATCCAATTGAATTAAATCATCGATTGTCATTAATGGCGCTGCTTGCTCAGACAATATTCTTTTAATTGTACCTGCGCCTTCGCCAACTATATCCGTATTACCAGCTGCCTTAAGGGATTTAAGAAAAGTTGAAAGGTCTTTAGGTATATTTTTATTCTTCCATTCTTCGATCCAACCTTCATTAGAATGCATAAAGTCTTCTTCAATTGGATAGACTTCTTTAATCAATCTTGGGTGAATATAGTTTTCAACTTCCAACATATTTGTTAATGCGGCCCATGAATCAGCTCTTTCATTAACTTGGTCAACTGCAATTTGATACTTTGCAACGTCATTATCATATATATGGATCTCTGGCTTATTCAATTTTGCTAGATAATTTTTATTCACCCAGTGCATCAATGTTCCGCCACCGAGGAAAATAGTTAGGATCCTGTCGTCATTTTCTAGGTCTAAATTAAACAACTTTCCAACATGGTTGAAAAACTCTACATCTGTTGGGCCTTCCAGACATAAAATTGCTTGAACACCTAAATTATTAATTGAAAGTGCAACATCGGGCAGCATTCCTAAAGTCTGAGAAATAACCTCTAAATTATCTTCCGTTCCTTTTTGAACAACAGGTAGGCCATCAATATTATTTATAAACCTAATTTTATCTGTACTAACTAAACCAGCAAGCGAAGGACTATGTGTTGTAATTAAAACTTGTGTATTCTCATTGTCTGAAAGTTCTACGAGTGCATTGAATAACTCAACCTGCCATGTTGGATGTTGGGATGTTTCAGGCTCTTCAATTGCGTAGATTACATTCCTGTCTTCGGCATTTTTTCTTTCAGCCTCTGCTCTAAAGTAGTTAAGCAAAATAAGTCTTCTAACTCCGCTACCTCTCTTGTTAATGGGTATTCCGTCATCACAGTTGAAAGAAAATGAAAATAACGACTCCCAAGGTTTATGTGACATTTCAGGGGAGAGAACATCTGCTATTTCAGGGCTCATTTCCTTCAACTTTTCGAGGGTTTTCAAACCTAGTAATTCAGCTTTAGCTCTTATCTGCTCTTTGACATCGTCAAGTTCAGCCTGCAATTGGCTTATTGCTGTTTTAGTAATAGCTTTTAAAGGATCCTGTACTTCTTTATCTGAATCTTTGTTCGCTCTATCGGACTGAAAAATAAAAAATAGGGGCAAATCCAACTTTAAAGACTCCCAAATCTTTTTCCCGTCTTCCTTATCGATAGGAATATCTATTTCTGATAAGTCATTTGTATCTTCAACATCATATATTGCTTGTCTAATAGATGAGCTTTTGTTTTTTTTAACTTCGTTAACATCAAGATCATCAGAATAATTTACTAATAATTTTTTGAGGTCAGCAATCTTCATTGAAATCAATGGTGCTTCAAATGTAGTTGGGTAATTAGCTACAAGATAGGTTTTTAGTGAGGCTGCAGACAGTTTGTCTTTTGAGCAATCCCAAGTCTTTTTCACTGATAGATTGCTATCAGAATCAAGTAAATATTCTTTATTTAGATCTGTTGGAACAGTATCAATTGTATATTCTTTTTCTTCAGGTCTGAAGCTAACCTGAATAGCCATATATTGTTCATCTTTGGCATGAACATTATGGTCATCAATATCTATTTTAACCGTTTCATTGTTGAAGAAAATTTCTAAAGCCTCGAGTATTGTTGACTTACCAATGTCATTCTTACCAATGATGACATTAAAATTTTCGTCAAACTCAACACTTACATTTCTATAACCACGGAAGTTTGTTAATTCTAGTTTTGATATTTTCAATGAAGTACTCCTTTACTTGATTCGGTTCTATTAATAGGAAGCTATTTCTATCAATTTATATTCCCGAGGAAATTGATCCATATGGTAATTTTCATCCCCTTTGTTCAATAAAGATCCCGCCATTGTATAGCCTGACTCTAATGAATCTAGTTCCAACTGTTCGAATGTCCCATCAGAAATATATGAATGCTCAGCCAACCCGAAGAACTTGTCGATTTTCACTGAATCGAATTGGATAATATAATTCCCAAGAGTCATTTCTTCTTGAAATTTATCCATACATTCACCAACGATC
>NZ_JASDDF010000042.1:0-40207 GCF_030407535.1 Pseudoalteromonas sp. APC 3224
TTTTGTTAAACTTAAAAGTTTTCAGAACTAAGTTTTACTCGACTCACTGAGTAGCTCGTGCCTCGCTATGCGTTGCGTTCTGCCGTCTCAGTGGGGTCGCATTATAGGGAGATCCGAAAACAGATCAACCCTTTTTTACAGAAAACTTGAAATAAATGACTGTTCGTTGGATATTTGAACGATAGGTGCTAAAAACACAACATAACTATCAATTTATTAACAATAAACACGTAACTTAAGCTTTTAACCGTTATATCTACTTGAATAAGCTCTATTAAAACACTTGCAACTAAGATGATCATAATGATCACTAGCAATAATCTACGCGAATCGATCCTATATATGACAAAGCTCGCAAAATAATACGCTGCAGCTAGCATACTGTTAATGTTACTACGGTGAATTGAAGTAGGTAAGAGTGATACCACAGTATTAATAAAATCACGGCTATTAATAGTGCCTACCTGAAGGTGGCTTTTGTTTATGTGTATTAGCAAAGCCTTAATATAAGTAGGAGTTACTGTTGCTCTATTTTAGGCAAAATAAAGCCCCGCATTTGCGAGGCTACTATTTATGCTACACCGTATTGATCCCGGTAAGCTTTTACCGCGGCTAAATGCTCATCCATAGTTCCTTGGAGCTCTAGGTAACTAATTAAATCAGCCAATTTAACGATTGAAGTAACTTGAGTATTAAAGTCACGTTCTACTTCTTGTATAGCAGAAAGCTCTGCTTTACCTTTTTCTTGACGATCAAGTGCAATTAAAACACCACTTAAATCTGCGCCATTATCCGCAATAATTTCCATTGACTCGCGAATAGCTGTACCGGCGGTGATCACATCATCAACTAACATGATCTTACCTTTAAGCTCAGATCCAACTAAGCTACCACCTTCACCGTGTGCTTTTTTCTCTTTACGGTTAAAACAATAAGGTACATCTTTATTATAATGATCAGCTAACGCAACTGCGGTTGTTGTTGCAATTGGAATACCTTTATAAGCAGGACCAAATAGTACATCATATTCAATTGCTGCATCTTCAAGTGCCGCTGCATAAAAGCGACCTAAGCGCGCTAAGTCACGACCTGTATTAAACAAACCCGCATTAAAGAAGTAAGGGCTAGTACGGCCAGACTTTAAAGTAAACTCGCCAAACTTTAATACCTGCTTTTCTAAAGCAAACTCAATAAACTCTTTTTGATATTCTTTCATTGCCAGTTACCTATTTATGCTAGTGCTTGCTTTTGTACATCAATAATTTCACGAATTGAATGCTTAGCGAGTGTAAGTAGCTCATCAAGTTCGTCAAACGAGAAAGGTTCACCCTCAGCGGTTCCTTGTACCTCAATAATTTTACCGGTTTCAGTTAAAATTACATTCATGTCAGTTTCAGCGTCAGAATCTTCTAGGTATTCTAAATCGCTAATCGCTTGGCCTTTATATATACCAACAGAAATAGCAGCGATCATATGTTTAAGTGGGTTTGAGTTAATCATCCCTTTTGCACGCATATACGTTAGTGCATCAACTAGCGCAACGCATGCACCGCTGATAGACGCTGTACGTGTACCACCATCAGCTTGAATTACATCACAATCAATAGTAATTGTGTTTTCACCGAGTGCTTTTAGATCTATTGCTGCACGTAAAGAGCGAGCAATCAGACGCTGTATTTCCATTGTACGACCGCCTTGTTTACCTCGCGTTGCTTCACGACTATTACGTGTATGTGTTGCGCGCGGTAACATGCCATATTCTGCGTTTACCCAACCTTTACCTTGGCCTTTCATAAAGCGTGGTACGCCAGCCTCAACTGTCGCAGTACAAAGTACCTTAGTGTTGCCAAACTCTACTAATACTGAACCTTCAGCATGCAAAGTATAATTACGTGTAAACGTAACCGGTCTAATTTGATTAGGTGTTCTTTCGCTTGGACGCATTGACGATCCCCTTAATTCTGAATTTGCCACATTATATGTTGATGTGAATACAGATGCCATGTTGATTTATATTAAAGTGTGTTTAAAAAACACTCAGCAGTGTTAAATTTTCTTTAGAGCTTGGGCAGTGTTACGGTATAATAATCGTAATATTGTATTTAAAAATGTAGGAAAACATCCATGATCCACAGTATGACAGCTTATGCGCGTCGCGAAATAAAAGGCGAATGGGGCACTGGCACGTGGGAAGTTCGCTCAGTGAACCAACGTTATCTTGAAACCTTTATTCGTGCACCAGAGCAATTTCGTGGCATGGAGCCCGTTATACGCGAGCGTCTGCGTAAGCACTTACAGCGTGGTAAGGTCGAAGTTTTCTTAAAATTTGTAGCAAACCCTGCACATGTTGGTGAATTATCAATTAATCAATCTCTTGCTGAGCAGCTAATTAATAGTGCTAAGTGGGTACAACAACAAAGCAATGGTGATATTAATCCTGTTGATATTTTACGTTGGCCTGGCGTTATGGAAGCGCAAGAAATTGATATGGATAGTGTAAATACGGCACTCATTACTGGCCTTGACCAAGTAATTGAAGACTTTAAATCTGCACGTGGTGATGAAGGTGCAAACCTTGAAGAAATGATAGCTACACGATTAACCGCCATTTTAGAACAAGTTAATATCGTTGAAGCACACATGCCAGAAATTACTAAATGGCAACGTGAAAAGTTAGTACAAAAACTTGAAGATTTAACAACAAATATTGATGAGTCACGCCTTGAACAAGAGCTGATTTACCTTGCACAAAAGCAGGATGTAGCAGAAGAGCTTGATCGTTTAAAGTCGCACGTTAAAGAAACACGCAAAATTTTGAGTAAAGGTGGCGCTTGTGGTCGTCGTTTAGATTTTATGATGCAAGAGTTTAACCGTGAAGCAAATACCCTAGCTTCTAAATCAATCAACAGCGACATCACCAATGCTGCAGTTGAGCTAAAAGTATTGATAGAGCAAATGCGTGAGCAAATTCAGAATATTGAATAACAAACTATAACGTTAAGAAAGGCCATGATTATTTGTAATTATGGCCTTTTTTATTCCTGTTTATAAAAGTGTGCTTAGAGAGGTTTTTAAGGTTTCAAACTTAATAGGCTTGGTAAGTACTTTATTAATACCGACCTTGAAGCACGATGCCTTGTCATCGGTTGAAGCATTTGCGGTTAGTGCAAAAATAGGAATATCACTTAACAGCTCATGACGAATATGCTGCGTGGCGCTTAGTCCATCCATGGTCGGCATCATGATGTCCATTAAAATTAAATCAAAATGTTTGAGTTTCATAAACTCAATTGCTTCCACTCCATCATTTGCAATCGTGACTTTGTGATTTAGCTTTTGTAAAAACGCCTTAATAAGCACTTGATTGGTTTTATTATCTTCAGCAACCAGAACTGATAATACAGGCTGTTTTGATGAAAGATCGGGTTTAATTTCATCAATAATCGCTTCTTTAAATGGCAGTAAAATAGTAAACGTACTACCTAGCCCTAGCTGAGTTTCAACACTAATAGAGCCGTCCATAAGTTCGATTAGGTTTTTTGAAATACTGAGGCCTAATCCTACTCCTTCATTTTTTCTATTTATACCTTCGTTAACTTGTCGAAACGGCTGAAATATAAAGCTTAGATCTTTCTTTGCAATACCTACTCCTGAATCTTCGATAGTAAATTTTAGTTTGTCATCTACAATATTTACATATAATGCAATATGTCCTGAGTGAGTAAACTTGAATGCGTTGCCAATGAGATTAAATAGTATCTGCCCCAGCCTAAATTCATCACCCATAATATAGGTAGGGATATCGTCATTAATCGAAACTGAAAAAATAATATCTTCACTGTCTTCAATAATATGCAATTGCCCAACAATATTCTCAATAAGCAGCTTTACATTTAGCGGTTTATTGGCGATTAATACAGTCCCTGATTCAATTTTTGAAAAATCTAATACGTCGGTAATTAATCCATAAAGAATATCAGCACTAGAGTTTGCATAATTCAGCCATTGGCGTTGCTCTTGAGTTAAATCGGTATCTATTAATAACTCTATCATCCCCATAATCGCATTCATGGGGGTTCTTATTTCATGCGACATGATGGTTAAAAATTTTGTTTTTGTTTTACTGGCTTCCTCAGCTTTAAGCTTTTCATTTTCAAGTGCAGTCTCTCGCTCTTTTGAGACTGTGATATCTTTGGCAATACCTAAATAGCCAATGAAATTTCCGTTTTCGTCAAATTGCGACTTACCATTGAGCGATACCCACAAAGGTATCGGGGCCTTAACCTCAAATTCAAAACCATTAAAATCCTCATGCTCAGCGACTAGCACAGCAAAAGCTTGCCATTTCAGCGTGTTTTTTTGCTCATTTTTAGTACGCAAAGACTCAATGGTTTTATTAATAAATATTTGCGCATAGGTATTATCTTCTCTTTCTAAATTATTAACGCTGGTAAAGGTCATATCTGGCTCGGTTCGCCAAAACCACTCACTGGCTAATTCTTTAAATAAAGTAGAAAGCTGAGAAAACTTATCAAGTAGTAAAACAGATTGATGAGTTTGCGCATGTAACTTATTTAATTGAAGAAAAGCGTGAAATACTTGCTGAAGAAACAAAATTATTGAGTGTGAAGCCAAAATATTATGGTTAATATTATTGATCACATGGGTGAAAATAAATAAGCACTGCTCTTTACCCGTATCAATCCCGATTAACAACGCTGTCTTTTTATTCTGGTTATTCACCTCTTCTGATAAAGCAAATAATTGTTCTGGCAAGGGATTGCAACTATATGAGTAACCTTTTTTTAGAGCCTGAATAAATGCAGCACATGGTGGCCATGTTTTCTCATAAAAATCGATATTAGTTGTGCCGATAGTTAAAAAATGATGATGTGTTTTCTTTAAAACTATGCAGTCTTGGTATTGAAGCAATGGCTGTAGTAAAGCTGACATAGTGGCTAAAATATCAATTTCATCATCACACTGGTGCAATAACGCTAACTGCTTCTGTAGTTCCGTAAGAGTCATTAATTCATTACGTTGCATACCCATTCCCTCAGCTAAAATGCATCGCGTTTTGCAAAAAATACCAAAATCGATGTTATGACTAATAAATATAGAACAAAATTTAATATAAATCATTGAGTTATTTTTTTGGCACGATGGAATGATTTCTGCTTTATTAATATAAATAAATACATTAAGGCATAGCTATGAAGATAGTGTGTATTGGTGGGGGTCACGGATTAGCGCAAGTATTAAGTGCGATAAAACCCTTATGTAGCCACCTAACAGCGATTGTAGCGACTACTGATAATGGTGGTAGCACTGGACGCATTAGAGAGGAGCAAAATTGTATCGCTTTAGGTGATATAAGGCGCTGCTGTGTTCAACTTGCCGGTGAAGGTACCCAAGCCCAGGCCATGTATGAACATAGGTTTACTCATGGTGATATGGCGGGTCATTGCTTAGGAAATTTAACACTGCTGGGGTTAATCCAGCAAACACAGTCTCCCACTGAAGCTATTGCTGCTTTTAACCATTTGCTTGGTAACAAAGAGACTGTGTTGCCTATGTCTGATTTACCCACAGATTTAGTAGCTGAGCTAAACAATGGTGAGAAAATATTTGGTGAATGCGCGATTGATGCCTTAAACGAGCTACCAAGCACCGTTTACTTATCAAAAGCAGTACCGCCAGCAACAGGTACTATTGAGGCTATTTTAGATGCCGATTTAATAATCATTGGCCCAGGGAGTATTATTACTAGCGTAATGCCTGCTTTTTTAATTACAGAAATCACTGAAGCAATAAATAAAACCTCTGCGTGTAGAGTATTTATTGAAAACACAGCGCAAGAAAGCAGCGTGATGCAACATACAAAAATTGCCGGCATTGACTGGTTACAAAAGAAGCTCGGCACTAAAGTATACGATTTAAGTATTTCTCCTTCTGCCATTATTGAAATTTTACAACAGGGAGAGAAGTGTGAGGAAACAGGCAAGCATTTACATAATATTAATGAACTAAAAAATGTATTTTCAGAGTTATTAAAAAGCTCTTTTAATACTGAAAAACACGCTTAATGATTTTGGGTAAGTTCTCTCATATGTTCGAAGGTTTTTTTACTTTGTGCATCAGCTAACTTTAAGAGGGTTACAACCTCGGTGTCTAAGCCATTAACCTTAACTTGCTGCTCAATAAGCTGGCACGTTTGCGCTAATCTTGTTGCACCAAAACTATAACCGCTACTTTTTAAGCTATGAGCGCACAGTTCAATTTCTGCGGCATCGGTTGAGGAAAGCATTTGCGCCACTAACTTTTTAGACTCATCAACAAAAACGTTTATCAGTTCAATGGCCATACTATCACCAACATCATACTTTAGTTGTTCTATTACAGATGTATCTATCATAATTTTCTTTTGGAGCTCATTGTGAATAATCAGATTATATTGTTTGTAGACTCTTCAATGATTGGTGGTATTGAAACTCATATTATAGAGTTATACAAGCTGCTTCACAAAAATCAGGTTAGTTGTTCAATTTTATTTTATAAAAATCATGGGAATAATGAGTTTTACGAGTTACTTGATAAGCAAAGCATACAGTATAATTTTCTGCAAGGTACACTCATTAGTTTAATCAAGCGGTTTCACAGTTACGATCGCAATACAGTTATTCACACCCATGGATACAAAGCCGGTATTTTAGGGCGTTTAGTTTGTAAGATCACGAATAATCATTGTGTTAGTACCTATCACGCGGGGGAAACTGGCAAAGGAAAGATGTGGCTTTATAACAGACTAGATTTATGGCTTAGTCGATTATCAACCAACTTTGCGGTATCTGAAAAAATTAGTAAAACAATAAAAAACGCCCAATTACTGGAAAACTTCATCGCAATAACCGAACCTCCCAGCACTGATTTTGCACAACCGTTACTTAGAATCGGGTTTGTTGGGCGCTTATCTTATGAAAAAGGCCCTGATATATTTTATGAGTTAGCTGAAAGTATGCAGACTAATAAACAGGTGCAGTTTCACCTTTTTGGGGATGGCCCAATGCGTGACCGTATTCCACAGCTAAACAACCTTAATTACCATGGTTTAACACCCCGAGACGATATTTGGCAACATTTAGATGCCCTACTTATTTGCTCAAGAGAAGAAGGCCTGCCTATGACGCTTCTAGAGAGTATGGCGCATTATAAAATTGTTATTAGCAGCCCTGTGGGTGCTATTCCTAGCATTATAAACAATGGGGTTAATGGCTTTTTAATGAAATCAGCAAGCGCACTAGAATGCCAACAATCGATAGAAGCATTACTTGCCTTATCTACAACGCAAAAAAGCGAAATGGCACACTCAGCATACACTATGCTTAAGGAGCGTTTTTCAGGTAGAAAACAATTTAACTTGCTGCAAAGTGCTTATACAGCAAAAACATTATTATAAATTTTCTTCCCACCCTTTAATTTTTCGGTATAGGGTTGAAGGACTTACATCTAAAAGAGCGGCAGCTTTAGGAATATTAGTTGCACATATTTTTATAACCCGTTCTATATATTCTTTTTCGGCAACCCACAAAGCCTTAACTTCACTTTCAACCTGCGGTAACTCTTCAAATTCTTGAACTGCTAACGATGTATGTTGCTCTTTAACCTGCCCCTCATTGCCTGACTCTTTTTGCGGGCTTTGTGGCAATGCTGGTAGCATAGATACATCAATCCACTCTTGTGGGTTAAGCACTAAAATATTACGGATCACATTTTCTAGCTGCCTAACGTTACCAGGCCAATCGTATTGTGCTAAAAAGTGCTTCACATCGTCGGTTATCCCTTTGTAAGGGTGCTGCTCTTCCTTGGCTATTTTAATAAACAACGCTTGTGCTATTTCAATAATATCTCTGCCGCGCTCTCTAAGTGGTGGCAGCTCAATAGGAATAACGTGCAGCCTGTAATATAAATCTTCTCTAAATCGACCGGCCTCAACCTCAGCAAGCGGGTTTCTGTTGGTCGCACAAACAAACCTCACATCAACCTTAACTTGTTTTTCGCTACCGACTTGTTGATAAGTACCTGTTTGAATAAAACGAAGTAATTTACTTTGTAAATTAATATCCATTTCACATAGCTCATCTAAAAACAGTGTCCCCCCATCCGCCTGCCCTGCGGCACCCAATCGGTTTGCAATTGCTCCAGTGAAGGCACCTTTTAAATGGCCAAATATTTCACTTTCAATCAAATCTTTGGGGATAGCAGCACAATTAAGCGCTACAAAGGGCTTATCGGCACGATTAGATGCTTGATGAACTGCCCGTGCACAAAGCTCTTTGCCAGTACCACTTTCACCGGTAATAAAGACTGTGGCTTTACTCGCTGCAGCAGAGCTAATAACTTGATACACCGATTGCATTTGCTTGGAGCTACCAATCAAGTCAAAGTAACGGCCATTTTCATAAATATTTTTATACTTGGTGACCGTTTGTTTTAAATCTTTTATTTTGAGAGTGTTGTTAATAGTTATACGAAAACGTTCTGCCTCTACAGGCTTTTCTAAAAAATCACTAGCGCCTAACTTAATCGCTTGAATCGCCATTTCTTTGGTAGCATGCCCAGTTAATACAACAACTTGCGGAAAGTTATCAGATTCTAGCTGAGCTAGAATATCTAGCCCGTTCATGTCGGGTAACATCACATCAAGCACTATCAGGTCGGGTTTTATTTTATTAATAATATCAAGAGCGGTTGCCCCATCATTTGCCACCAGTGTGTTTACACCTGTCGGTAAAAGATAAGACTGATACATCATAGCAAGCGACTGGGTGTCTTCTACAATCAGTATTGTTGGTGGCATAATCCCATTCCTTTTAGCGACTCGCTAAGAATTATTTAGAGAAAAAATATTAACTTATGGATATTAAGTTAACTATACATAGTTAATTAAATCAAATTCAATTGATGATTATTAATGAGGCATCATCCACTTCTTTAGAAAGCGCAACCTGTGAATTTTTCCATAACGAGTGTGCAAAATCCTCTGCTGAAGAGCTTTGCATAGGGATGATTTTTTTTAATTCAGTCATTTCGTCTTTATCGGTAAAGCGGTTATCCGTCCAACCATCAGTGTAAAGTATAATGTGTTCAACATTATCGAGCTTGGCTTCATATAAAGTATATTGATGATCATTAGACAGCCCAAGCAATGGTCCGGTACCATTTAGCTGAGATAGCTCACCATTTTTACTGATAATAACCGGTGCGGGATGGCCAGCATTGAGCCAATACAACTTATTATTTTCTAAAAAACAAATCATTAAAGTGACTAAGCTTGATTTACATAATTGCTGTTTATAAAGCGCATTATTCAGCGCAACGAGCATTTCTTGATACGCTAACCCGGTCGCTAAAAAGCCACTTATAAAACCTTTTATAGCAAAGCTTTCTTTGAGCGCTTGTAAGCCATGGCCCATCATATCACCGAGTATAAAAGCAGTACCTTCATCATTAATTGGCATAAAAAAGTCACCGCCATTCCCCACACTAATAGAGCCAAAAATATGCGCTGTTTTACCATGCCCTAAAAGCACTTTAGAGGGTGTTAATCCGAATGTACTTTGATAGGACAAGTATGCAAATCGATGAGTTACTCGCTCTATGCTTTGTAATAACTTATTTTTTTTAACTGGTTTTATTAAGTAATCATCAACCCCTAATCGATTAATTTTACTGATCACTTCTTCGCTATCATCGCCAGTTAACATCACCACCGATAACTGAGATTTTAAATTCGATTTATTAAGCTTTTCCAGTAATGGCTCACACGTTCCTTGTTTAAGTTTATGATCAAGTAACAATATACTAGCATCAGAGGTTAAAATAGCTTGCCAACCAGCCTCTATGTTTTCGCAGGTGATGACATTAAATTTATCTTTTAGGTAGGCGCTCATTAATGCCAACTGAGTGATGTCATCGTCGACATAAATAATACTCGGTCGCTTATCAATGTTAGTTAAAGGAAAAGAAAAATAGTTTTTACCTGCTCGCGTGTCATAGGTAGCATCAGCAAAGTAATGGCGAATAAGCTCGACCCCCATCCCTCCTTCTACCAACTCATCCGATGCTAATGTCCATGATGAGTTGTTTTGTTTAAATAAATTATAAGGCTTAAGTTCATCTATAAAAGTTAATTGGTAAGTATCATGATTTATTTGGTTAATACGCAACATTATAAGCTGCTCATCGCCCTCATTATGGCGAATTAAGTTAGTTAGGTATTCGGTTGCGACTAAGCCTGCTGCATCCGCTTCATCTCTGGTCACCGATAAAGCGCCCAGTACATGCTTAAGTACTTGGCGTATTTCAGTTAAGGTCGGCCATAATAATTCAAAACGCCGCTCAAATAATATATCCATAAAAGTCTCAGTAATGTTTAAACAACCACTTTTGTTTATTTATTTTGCTGGTTAAAAAAGCGCACAACCTTGGCCATTTTGGAGAGTGTCGTTGGAAGAGCAGTAGCATGCGCTCCCCTAAAGGAGCAAAGCTATGTTGACTTACCAGTAACTTTATATTGCTATGACCCGCTTGCTTAAGTTCTGCCACGCCTTGACATAACGACTCTTCATTATTAATACCTAGCGCAATAGTAACCAAGGTCAGCTCGCTACATAAGCTTAAAGAATGCAATGGTACATTATTACGATTTAACTTTAATGCTGGCGACATATCCAGCAACACATAATCATATTCTTGCTTTAAACGCAGTACCGCTTCATTTAAAACATGTTTGTTTTTTGCTGAATCAATTGACTCTAAATTGTGAATTGTAAGTACTTCAATACCTTGATAAGGCATAACACTGAGCTGACAGGAAATATCATCAAAACGCCACAACTTAGTCAATGTTGGCAGCTGTTTGTCTAAACGAAACGAACTAATAGGGTTAAGGTCGATAACGAGTACTGACTTATTTTGACTTTTTAAACGTTGAGCAACACTAATACAGGCTGTGGATGAACCTTCGCCACCGTACAAAGAAATAAACGTCACGCACCGTGCTTCATCATCAATCAAGGTGTTACAGATGGTTTCTAGTTCATGATACTGCCCAGGTATCAAGTTCATAAGCTTATCACCAAAGCAATTATGGTTATAAAGTCGAGGAAGTTATCTTTAAATTGACTAATTAGGTCTTGACCTTTATCAGGGACATATAGCGTATCTCCAGCTCTAAGCACCGGAATATTGGCCGAGTTTGGAGACTTTATAAATTCCTCAAGATTAAACACACGAGATTGTTCTTTACAGCATGAATGGTTAACAACCACTATTTTGTCAATGAGAGCTGAACTTGACGGCCCTCCAGCTTCAGCAAGCACATCTAAAATAGACATCGTATCATCAAAGTTATATCGACCCGGCTTTTGCACTGCTCCCATAATACGAACAACTCGCTCTTTAGGGGTACGTAACCAATCTTTGTCTTTTTCTGGAATAAATATTGTGTCACCGGGTGACACATGAGGAAATAACGTTTCATCACCAGTTTCAAAATACATCGCTAAATCAAGTTTGCTCACTCGAGCGCGATTACCATTACGGTGCGTAACTCTAATATTACGAATATCCGCACTACCATTAGGACCATCTGCTGCTGCCAAAATATCAATAAAATGCATATTGTCATTGAACGCATAGCGCCCAGGGGAACCTACTTGCCCCATGATATAAATAGACTTGCTAGACTCTTGACGTATCCATTGCGATTTATTGTCTCCAGGGTCTACTGGTAACTCCTCAACAATAATAGTATCGCCAGCAATTAAACTCGGCAGCGCAATTTCACCGTTGGTAATGGTGTATTTTTCTAGATCAAATCGTTGGGTGACATCGCCATTTCGCAAAATTTTAATATCGTTCACGTTAGCCCCTTTAGTAGGGCCACCAGCATGCGCTAACAGATCAGTAAAGTCCATTTCGTCACTCCACTCATAACGACCAGGAGATTGAATAGCACCTATAATCTTAATCGCTCGTTTTGTCGGAATTTTTAACCAACTTTTTTCATTAACATCTGTTTTTTCAGGAACAAATATTACATCACCGGGGTTTAAATCGGGCACTTTAGCGGTGGTTAATCCCTCACTATAACCCTGTAAATCAAAAAGTATGCTCTCTCCCGCAGGGGTTAATATTTTTATTTGGCGTGTTTCTGCAAAGCGAGTTGGGCCCCCTGCATTTGCTAAAATATCTAAAAAGTTAGTACTGTCAGCAGCCTCATAGGCCCCCGGCTTTTGTACCTCACCCATAATATAAACCGTGCGTGATGTAGTATTTACATCATCCACCATAATCGGCACATATATGGTTGACCCTGCTTTTAGTAGCGGCATGTTGCTATCGGTAGGTTTATCTAAATATGCTTTTAAATCAAAAATAACAGGAGCTTTATCAACGATCACTCTAATTTTAGTTACATCCGCATAGCGAGTAACCCCTTCCGCACGCATCAGCGCATCTAGAAGAGTCATATTTTCTTTAAACGAAAAACTACCAGGGTTATGCACTTCGCCAAGCATAGTAATGGCACTGTTGTCGCTTGCATCCCCTGTCGCACTAAGTGTTTGTGCATCAAAATCAATTTGCACGTTACCAAGGAGCGGAGAAACAGGCACAAACACAGTATCTTCACTTTTAAGCTTTGGTAATAAATTTATGTCGCCTGAGTCTAAATATGCTTTGTAATTAAATTCAATTACTTCATCTTTGCGTCTTATTTGTAAACGATCGAGCTGTGCGCCAGGTCTTAAACCATTAGCCTTAGCTATCACCATCTGAATATTGCCATCATCAGGAATACTCACCTGTGAGGGCGTGATCACATACCCTAAAACATTAATAAATATGTCTCTGCTTCTAAGCTCTACATAAAAGTCATTTATAGCAACAAACAACTCTGCAAGAATAGGTTTAAGTTCTGCCTCTATTTGCGTAACCGTTTTATTACCGACCTGAAATTGCCCCACCTCAGGTATGTTAATTTGACCTTTTTTATCGACCTCAAAAGTTGTTTCAAATTCAACTTCCCCTGGGACATATAAAAACAGCTTGTTACCTGCTTGCACTATAGGCTCATCGGCTTTTTCAGCAAACGCAGAGCTTGATACTAAAAAGAAAAAAACGAAGACAGCAAAAATAAATCTCATACATTACTCCTTTCTCTTTTCAATAATTTTAGTCCAATTCATTAGTGACTTTACTTGTTTGCTATCTTCACTTTGCACGTTAGCATCTAAAATAATAGCCTCAACTCGACGATCTGAATGACGTTTTTGCTCACTTTGTTCCGACTCACTAAATGGTTTTAAACTGCCTTGGGTTAAAGTGGTAATGTTATAGGTAGGCACACCATAAACACTCAACCAATGCTTAACAGTATCTGCGCGTTTTAAAGCCAGCTCGTAATTACTATTTTTACTGCCTACAGAGTCAGTATGCCCGATAAGTAAAATACTAATACTTTCTAGTTGTTTGATTAAATCGGCTGCTTGAGCAACTCGTACGGCATATTTAGGGGTTATTTCAAAGGCATTAAATGCAAATTGGTTATCGCTATTTAATAACTCCGCTATTTGCTTTTTTACATTAACTAATGCGGGTTGTTCATCAATCGATGCAGCGCAATTAGTCAACTTTCTAACAGTATCAAAATGGTTAGCTAATTGATTAAGGCCATGATAATGAATTAATAAGTCATGTTCCGCGTCTTCCCACATTTGAGCTGCGATTAAACGACGAATACGATTCTCATAAATTTGGGCTTTTAATAACTGTGCCGGCATACAGGCATTAATATCCTGCGACTTTAATAATGCAAGCTTAAGTTCTAAGTGCTCAAACTCGCTCCTTACAATACTCTCAGGTTGATTAAATGTTTCATCTAGCTGCTGATCATCTAATGGATAGTTTTGGTATTTTTCGGCCAAGCCTCCCTGCCCTTCATCTGGCCAAGTAGCGCATCCGCCTAAAAACATGAAAATGAAAATTGCTATGCTCGCCTTCATAAAACTCTCCCTGATAACCTCTACACAGCGTCAATAAATGGAATGGTTTTATCCACTCTTAATAAGTTCATTAACTTAAACGGCTGCCCGGTGACATTAAGTAAAGATAGCTTATTACTTTGTTTTTCAATTCTTTTATATAGAAAAACAATAGCACCTATTCCCGAAGAGTCGATAAATTCGGTTTTAGAGAAGTCTAAAACAACAAAATTAGAGTCTTGCTCAACGAGCAGCTCAAACTGATCTTTTAACTCATCGACAGCAAAGCCTGAAAAGTCATTAGGAATGGTAATAACGGTTTGATCGGTTTTGTTGGCTACATTTTTCATTTTAATCACCTATTAAAAGTATGAACTCAAATAGACAGTTACAAGAAGAATGCCAAACTTAAGACATTGAAATATAAAAACTTTAATGGCTTACTAATTAATTTTTGAAATAGAAGTGCATAATGCAATTGCTTTTTGGGTGTACAATTGCATTATGCGAAGCGGGTTATTGGCCCTTACCAGTAAAAATAACAACCAATGTTTTAAAGAAAATAGTCAATTCCATATAACACCAGCTACGAGCTGATGAAGTGCTCAACATATAGGCGTAATCCCAACCAATTTTATTACGTGCATCGTCAATAGTTTCATCATAGCCATTCATTACTTGCGCTAACCCAGATATACCTGGCTTTATGCCATAAGTACGCTGACAAAAATAGGGAATATCTTTTTCAAGTTTTGAATAAAAAACAGGTCGTTCAGGGCGAGGGCCTATCAACGACATATCACCTATGAGTACGTTCCAAAGCTGAGGTAATTCATCTAACCGTGTCTTACGAATAAAGCGCCCTACTGGGGTAATACGCGGATCATCTTTACTTGCCCATACGGCTCCACTTTTAACCTCAGCATCAACCACCATAGAACGGAATTTTAATACGTTAAAAAGTGCCACAAAGTCATCATCACTTTGCCCTACTCTTAACTGTTTAAACAACACTGGTCCTTTAGAGCTGAACTTAATCACCAATGCAACCATGAGCATTACAGGAAACAGAACAATTAAGCCTGTAGCAGAGCCTAAAATATCAATACTGCGTTTTACTGCTCTGATTATTAAATTATTAGACTGCTTAGTTTGGTGAACGCGCTGCCAATGCTTACTATAATCACCGCGTTCAAATTTAATAATCCCCCAAAAAGCACACAAGTATGCCGCAACCAAATAGTTAATACTGTCGATCACCGGCCATTTAACTTTTATGCTCAAAAGCTGTTTTAATACACCCAGCCCATGTACAGCGGCTAATGTAATACAGGCTACTTTGGCTAAAAACACGTTAGAGAAAACCGCCAGAGAAATTAGTAATCCATAAATCAGTACCAGTATAATGGGCATAATGCCACGTAATACCTTGTGCGAAATATAATTAAAGCTTACCCAGCCTAGTTTTGGATTAAATAGCTCAGACAGCATTTTAATTTGTTGCCAATTGCCAGCGCCTAACCTTACCCTTCTTGCGTAATCATGGCTTTGTTCATCGCATTCACGTTCAACAATGTTGATCTCCTTATTTACTAGCGCTTTGCCACCTTTATTAAGTGCTTTCATCGACAAAATAAAATCATCGTTTATAGTGCTCGCATCTAATAACTGAACATATTCAGCGCGTATAGCAAACATGGCACCCGGTACGCCAATAACAGCGCCTAATGATGACTCCATACTTTTTACTTTATTTTGATACTGCCAATACTGTTGCTGCTCTTTGGTGGCTAAGTCATCTAATATGTACACCCCCGTGATCACATTGACCTGAGGGTCTTTAAAATCAGCATCGATTTTATTTAGTACATCAACGCTGAGTAATGCGCTGACATCGGTAAACAGCAATACATCGTAATTTGGCCTGGTTAGTTTTATTAACTCATTAACACCAAACGACTTGCCTTTATTGACCTTATTAAAATGCAAATGACACACTACATTTTGCTTTGCAAGATGCGATTGAGCAATCATCGCCTCGTCATAGGTTTTGTCTGTACAGCCATCAAGATAAACATGAATAGCATACTGCTCTGTGCTGTATAACATAGAGCCAAGGTTATAGAGCTTTTCACGAATATGTTCTTGCTCGTTGTAGGCGCACATTAAAATACCAAAGCGCGTGGTTGCCGGGGTAGCGTTTAATTCGATGTTCACTTCATCGTTACTAAAAAGCTTTAATAGCAATAAGTAACCAACATGATGGTACAACACCAACACAATCAAAATCGCCAATGTAATCAGTAAAAAAGTCATTGTAATCCCCTTATGAAGCTAAACCATTATAAAAATGGTCATAGGCTTCGCTCATTTTGTTTGCATCCGCAATTGAGAGAATATACTCTCGAATGCATTGCCCGTGCTTCATTTCCAATGCTTTTAATAGGGCAAGTTTTAAGCCAAAAGAATCATTAGGTTTTACTAAAATACCCTGCTTATCACTGACAACTTCACTAATGCCACCGACATCAGTTGCCACTATTACTTTGCCACATGCCATCGACTCTAAAATAGACAGAGGTAAGCCCTCTCGTTGCGAGTACAAGCACATCACATTAATGGCAGAATAAAATAATTCCATATGCTGCACATTTCCTAAGAAATGTACTCGCTCTACCACCCCTAGTGACACTGCAGCACTCATTAATGAAAAACGTAAACTGCCATTACCTGCAAATACGAGTTCAATCTCTTTGGGTAGCGCGGGCAGTAATTTAATTAAATCTAAATGCCCCTTACCTGGCTCTAAACGAGCAGAGCATCCAATGAGCTTTTTGTCATGGGGCAAGTTAAGCTTAATCCGTGCAGTAGCGTCATCTGTATCTATAAACTGTTGAAAATCAATGCCGTTAAGAATAGTACTATCAGCTTTAATAGCGGTTTCGTTGAAAAACTCATTAGCGACCACGTTTGCATCGGCCACCCAATGAATTTTAGTCAGCTTATTCAATACTTTTGTGATCACTCGCTGTTTAAAGTTTTTTAAATACCACGCATCATGAATTGTCGATACGTGTTTAATACTTGGATTAACTAAGCAGGTGAGGCTAGCGTAAAGCATTGGGCCAATGTGATGGCTATGAATCACTGTAATATTATGTTTTTTAATTATTTCACTAAGCTTTTTAATTACACTTAGTTCAAATTTAGGGGCTTTGTTTAAGCTTATAAGTTTTTGCTCAAAGGCTGACAGTGCTGGCCATTCATTTATTGCATCCCTTTCAGTTCCTTCCAAAGAAACAAGAATACTGGTGTTTGCAAATCGACTTTTTTGCATCAAAGTCACGGCCATTTTTTCCAGCCCACCTATTTTAAAGTGTTGAACTAAATGTAAAACGTTCATGTTAATTTCCCTCACTAAGGAAGTGCATTGATGGACTAACCCCAGCATGTAACGTGCTGTGACCAACAATGGGTAAAATGGTAACCACGTCTAGTGACGATAGTTTTTCAATGGTTTGAATATCTTTTAAATGACTGTCGAATAAGGTCGCAACAAACACACAGGTGACACTGGTAAATATGCCTAAAACAATACCCATAATAATTGCCACCACGAGTGAAGTATTAATTGGTTGAGTAGGACTATAAGCTCGCTCAATGGTTTTAACTTTGTCAGGGCCTTCATACTTAACCAGCTTGCCTGTCACTTTTGCCATTTCGTAACGCCCTAACATGTCTTTATATAATGACTGTTTAACATCGTAGTCACGCTCGAGCTTTCTAAGTTGTTTTTCTATATCACTGGTTACTAGTAAGCGCTCGCTCACTGAATTGACTTGTTTTTCTAACATGTCGTATTCTTGCTGATGCTGCAGAACATTATTTTTAGCTTCTTCTAGAGCGAGTATTTGTGACACCAACACATTACTTTCATTGTCATTTCCACTGGGTAAGGTATTAGCCATTTGCCAAAGCTGATCAATATTAGTGGCATCAAGGCCTTTACCACTTTCAATTAACGCTTGTTGCCGCGCTCTAATGCTGAGTAGTTCGCGCTTTTTTGAAACCACTTTGCTGTGTTTGTCGGTATAGCGGGTTTTTTAAAAACTGAGCTCTGATTCTGCAGTAATTATTTTCTCTTCTATACGACCGAGAATCGGGTTTGCTTGACCCATTTTTGTAGTAAGTGCCTCAAGCTTGGCATTAGCGCCTGAGAGCACAATGGACTTTTGTTGTTGATCACTTAATAACTTATCGAAGGTTTGCCTATTACTATGTAAAACAGCGGGTAAAGTATTACTGTTTTTTGCTTTAAAGCTTGCCAATGAAGCCTCAGAAATCTCCAACTCTTCTCTTAAACTTACCAGTTGCTGATAAAAAAATTGCTCCGAGGTATCCAGTGATGCTTTCGTTGGGGCTAATAAACTTTCTATAAATTTCTCTACCACTTTTTCTAGCACCGCCTTCATTTGGGTTTGGTCATGCCAAATAAAGTTAACCCTAACTAGCTCATCTCCTACCAATGATAAGGAAAGCGCCTGTGAAAGCTCTTGATGTATTTTTTCTATTTTGGCGGGAGATGCATCCTTTGGTACTAAATTGGTTTCTTTTGCCACGGCAATCAGAACTTTGCGGCTGATCACTAAGGTACGCAAAGCTGCCATCCTATTTGATAAATCAAACGAGAACGACAAATCATCTAAATAGGGATTAAGCAGCGCCGATTCTTCTATAAGGATAGTAGCGTGATTTGTATATTGTTTTTGTGACGTTGCCGCTAATACAATCACTACTATGGGTACAATCAACAACGGCAAAACAAATAACTTTGCCCTGGTGTAAACAGCGTACAAAGCTAAATAAAGTAATCTTTTTATTTGCTCTCTAACTAACATATTCGCTACCCATTGATTTGCATATTGCTATGCGAAACTTTGCGGCTATTTGCAAAATAAAAATTTACAGCGTAAATAGCCTTCTTTAATGGAGTAGTTGCACAGGGCGCGCCAATATTATAGTTATAGTTTAATCGGGGGTATTTAATATTTGTAGATCGTTGATCACAGTGAGCGCTTTTACCGGCCAGCTATGCTCTTTCGCTATGTTTTTTTGGACTGCATGCAATAAACTTAACTTTGCTTGACTGAGTGACAACGCCTGATCAATTTTTTCAATAAAATTATTCTGCGACTGAGCGATAAAAATTTGCGAGTGATAATAGTTCACTGCCGCAAAATCGGTTGCGACTATCGGTTTGCCTACTGCTAAATATTCTTTTAATTTAAGCGGGTCACAAGCCCTAATTTGCTCATTATCGACAAATGGTAAAATAGATACATCCCAATGAGCCGAGAACGATACCAACCGTTTATGCTCAACCGCACTAATATGCGTTACATTTTTAAACTGCAACAACCCTGAAATGGGAGTGGTAATATCGCCAACTAATACCAATTGATATTGCGGCCTAGCAGTGGCCAACGCCATTAATAAAGGAATATCTAGCCAGGCATTGATACTGCCATAAAAGCCAATAATGGGGGTTTTAATAGCGCTGATTTCTGCGGCTTTGTCGACATTACTCGTAAATAAATCAAAGCTCACGCCATGTGTTAATAATTTAGTTTTTTCAGCAGGCATTTTGGTTTTTAATAATTCGCTGATCACATAAATAAGATCTGCATTTTTAATCAGCTGCTGCTCAAAAGGCGCAATCAGCATAGGATCAACCCCAGCCAGCGCACTAAAATCATCACCACAATAATAAATTAGCGAGTCGGTGGATCTTTTATCAAACAGATAGCATGCCGTTGGCACACTTAACCAATATACAATAGGTTCACTGGTTTTATGAGCACCAATATAACGAGAAAAAACCCAACGGTTATAACAGCGCACTAAACGATTATCATGCCATGGTAAAATAGGGAGTTTATATACCGTCATATTTTTAGGCGTGGCTATTTTACTATTATTAGAGCGTTGAAATAGCTGCTTAAATTTATTAAAAATACGTTTTATATCGTGCAGCTTTACGCTTGGTTTACGCATTCCTACAGAATTAACCCAATTCACTTGCTGTCTTTTTGCAAGCTCTGAAAATAAATGCTGAGTACTACTAGGGTGGCTCCCCCAATCTTCTGCAAAAACAATAAATTTCATTCGTTCACTCCACTATATTTTTAACTACTCTAGCCGGATTACCTGCCGCAATAGTAAAATCGGGGATATCTTTAGTTACCACACTGCCCGCCCCTATAATGGCTCCTTTACCTATGGTTACTCCAGCAAGTACCGTAACACCGGTCCCAATCCATGCTCCACGCTTAATAATAATATCGCCAATTTGACTCTCGTCATCACTTTGGCCGTTCGCACGACGTTCACAATCAATTGGGTGACCAGGAAAGCCCGCTAAAAAAACACGTCCCGCAAGTCTTACATCATCTTCAAGTACAATTTTTCGTCCTACCGAAAATGCATTTTGCCAGCCAATATCAACATTATTACCAATACTTAATAGAGCCTCACGCTCATTACTTACACGGCCACACAAAGTGCTGATCCCCGAGATCCTGACATCGTTTTTACATTCAACCCTTAATTTACCAATTACCTGAGGCATACCCGAATATAAATATAAACGTTTTTTACTGCCTTGAATTTGGCTTTTAAATAATGGGGTGTAATAAAATATTCTCAGCAGTTCATGAACAAACTGCTTTACAAAGTAGTGCAGATGATAAAGCCCACTGTGCAGTAGAGGAATAACGGGTAGCTGTGGATTACGCAGCGACTTTGCAAATTTAAACAAACGTTTTGCCGAGGGGCTGTTACTATTTTTTAGCCAATACTTTAGTTGGGTCACCATAAGACGAATCCTTATTACTATCAATAGTCAGCTTTTCTAGGGCAATGGTCAGCGACAAAATGATGTACAAAGGCCACGTAAAAGCTTGAGTTAAAAACGTACCTGCAACCATAAAACCAATTAAACCGGCTTTTAGCGCGTTAGCATTCACTGTCACTTCAGAATTAAAGTTAAGCTTATTAATGCAAAATACTCGAGACAAGCTGCGATAAATACTGGCGATAACCAGTAAAAAAATACATATACCAACAAAGCCTGTTTCACCAAGCACCTGAAACCACGTACTATGCACTGCATGATTCTTGCCATCCCAGTGTGGGCTATAAAAGTAATAGTTTACGAAGAAGTTATTTACCCCAACTCCTGTTAGCGGGTTAGCAAGCGCCATGTTTATTGCAGCTTGCCAAGCATATATTCGACCCATAGCAGACTCATCAACTCCACTTTCAGCAGCACCACCACTTTGCCTATCTGAAATCCCCGCAAAGACCATCATGGCAAGCATGGCAACTGCCCCACATGCAGCCACAACCACTGGATTTTTTACCTTTTGATATAAAAAGAAACTCAAAATAGCAGCAATACCTAATAGGCCGCCTCGGCTTTGCGTAGCTATCACTCCTGAAATAGCCAAAATTAAACCAACGCCTGCAAATAATCGTCGATATGGATTGTTGTATGTATTAAATAATTCAGCAGCTAAAAAAGACACAGGAAACATCAGCACTAAAGATAAATCATTAGGATCGCCCAGTTGTGAACGATACTCTCGAGAAATAGTGACTCGGGTGCCCTCAACTAGCCCCACACCATTAATTTTGTTATTCAGTGCCACCAGCGCAATGGCCACACCAGAAATCATAATTCCTAGTCTTACGTAACTAAAGTGAGAAAATCGCGTTAACCACCAGCTGATCACAAACACCATAATAAAAACTTTAACCAACACTCCAGACCAATACTCAATAGCAACGCCACGGTTTGAAGCCGAAAACACACACACAGTAAGCCAAACAAACCAAATGACAAAAATAAGATGAGCTGAGCTCCAATGCGGTTTTAATGTTTTGGAAATAAATAAATGCCAGAAAATGGCCAGTAAAGAGGCTAGCGCTAAGAGTTTAGGGATTTTAAGCGGCATTAAAAATACAAATGCCTCATGAATCCTAAAATAACTAAATAAAATAAATAAGATAATAAACACAGTACTAATACGCACGGCTAATACGCCAGCAAATGGCAGTAACAATAAAGCAAAAGCAGCTATGGGCCCAAATAACGAATATAAGCTTAAAATAAGCGCCGTTATCACTAAGCCATTTATTAATAAGTAATGCTCTTTATACCAGTTAACCATGCGCCTTCCTTGCTAAAAGCCGTTGCAATATTCCCGTGATGTGGTGTTTATACTTTTTAAATAACACCGCAAACAAACATATCAACACAGCAACCTGTCCTACAATGTAGTAAGACACTTGAGTCACACTTAACGAAAACACAAGAATAAAGCACAGCCAGCTAGGGAGCAGACTGTGTACTTTAAATGCTAAATGCTCTAGCTTTTGACTAATAACTACAAACAGTAGCGTTTTTAAAGTTTGCGCCAATGCTAGCGATACAACAGCACCTAATATTCCCCATTTTGGCACTAAAAAACTTAATGCAATTAATACGCTCGTAGCACTCACTGCATTAATAATAGTCACAAACAAGCCGTTATAGTGAACATAACAACCAATATTAAGTAAATCGCTATGGTGTCTCAGCACAACAATGAGTATTAAACTGGGTAATAACCAGGCATTAAGTAAATAATTTTGTGGTAAAACGAGGGTGAATAAGTGCGGCGCTAAAAGTAGCATTATGCAGCAAAGGGTAATCGCAATCTCAAGGCTTAATTCACATAAAAACACATAGTGGTTGCGGCTTGAGGTTAACTCGTCAAAACGGCGTGAAAACCACCACATTCTGATTGGTTCAAATGTAAACGAGGTCATGACTGCAAATTGCAGAGCGACATAATATTGAGCGAGCTTTTCTTTGCCCACACTGGCTACAATATACCAGTTTTCTGCGCCATTATTAGCGTACACAAAGAGTGAAGAGACAATAATGCTTAACAAAAACAGCGTATTTTTAGGCGTAATATTCCATGCGATACATTTAAAACTAATATTAATCGTGCGTGCTATTTGCCACAGTGACAGTATCAGTACAATAAAACTCGCTATCACACCAGATAGCATAACGCCGGTTACACCATAGCCTAGATATAGCAAGATGATGGTCAGTAGAGTTTGTCCGACCCCTTGTAAAACAGCTAAATAGCAGAACTGCTTAGCCATTTCGTAATACCTAAAAAAACAAAATACAATCGACAACACCGACGAAAATGCCAAGTTAACAGCTAATAATTGCAAATCTATTTGATTAACAGAGATAGGTAATAAATTCAGCAAAAGGTCAGCAAACAATACAACAGCAATTACAAATGCAGTGCTTAACACACTACATAAAATCAACGCATCCCTAAATAAAGCTTGCTTAAAAACAACGCTTTTCATTTGCTGTTTAAAAAGGAGCTCAGGTAAGCCTAGGCACAACAACAAAGACATTACGGCTGAAATAGAGACTAAAAAATTAAGTTCACCAAACTGTGCTGGGCTTAAAAGACGAGTCGATATAGGGAGTAAAGCAAAGCCAAGCCCTTTGAGCAATAATGTTGATAGTCCAAAATAGGCTATTTGCTTAAGTCCGTTCATCTTCATTCCTTATGAGTTTTGCACCCAAGATGACAACTTTTTAGCTTGTGAGCTGGCATTAAATTTATTTGCTACCAATCGTTTAGCATTGATACCTTTGGCATATCGTTCATAGGGATTAAGCTCACAGAATTGAGTTAAGATAGTCTCTAAACCAATAATGCTTGAAGGCTCACATTTAAAACCAACAGAATCATTTACAATTTCTTTTGCCCCCATAAGCTTGGTCGTTAGCACAGGAATACCACTGGCCATAGCTTCTTTAAGAACTACTGGCCCAGTGTCTCTGTCACCATTACTAGATACACAAAATGGCGCAACCAGTGCTGAGTAGTTACTGGTATTTTTTGATAACCAAAGAGGCGTACGACGCCCTAAAAATCGAACATCTTTATCAAGCCCAAGCTCTTCACACAAAAACTTTAAATCATTCATTAATGGGCCTTCGCCCACGATGTCTAGACATATGGCGTATTTTTTACTTAATTTTTTTATAGCGGGTAATAGAAATTGCAGTCCTTTCTTTTCAACTAAGCGCCCAATGAATAACAATTTAACAGACTCATGAAGTCGATTTGGAGTGCTGCTAAATAAACTTAAATCAACACCACAATGCAATAGCTCAACTTTTCCAACTTTGTAATTACTTAGTTTTTGAGCCATGTCTTTACACACAGCAACCGAGAAATCACATAACGAAAGCTTGAGTTTGAGATCGGTATCGTTTACATATACATCATGACCATGACCGATTGAAGAGACACTAATACCCGCAATTTTGCTAGCAACAATCGAGTATGCCAACGGTGCATGCATAAAGTGACAATGTATATGAGAGATACCGTGCCGCTTAATTATTTCTGCAATGTTTAACCCATACCCTAGAAGCGACATGGCTGAGATTGAGGTAAAGCGAAAAGCAATTTTAGCAGCGTTAAGAGCTACTAGCGGCTTAGACATTGCAAATTTAGCAGCAGCACTAAAAGACTTTTTAATGATAATTACATTTACACTGCTATCGAGATTTGCACTGGTATTTAAATTCTCAAAGGTAATAACACTTACTTTATGACCTGCTTTAACAAGTGCATTTATTTCTGTCACCACAAAGGTTTCTGACGGGATATGGAAGCTTGGTACAACAATGCCTATATGTTTCATGCTAAATACTCCAAAAGATTCTAATGGTTATTTCGCAAGAACCATGCCCAGTTAAAAAGCACTAAAAATGGTTAGATTAAAGTCAATTTGCGAACATATATTGCAAAATGCAAAGCATTAGACAAAAAACACTCCACAAAGCTATAAAAATACTTGGCGCTTAACTTGCGTAGCACTTATCTAGTTAATTAATAGAAGCCAGGGTGCAGCTCATGAATATAGAAATAAGCGTTATTATCCCAAACTACAATTGCAAACAGTATTTAGCAAAGGCACTGAGTAGTGTTATTGCTCAAAAAAATGTCAATCTAGAAATTATCGTTGTAGACGATGGCTCAACCGATGGCAGTGTTGAATGGTTGAGAAAAGCGCAGAACACATTTCCACAGCTGGTTATTTTAGAACAAGAAAATACCGGTGTAGTTAATGTACGCAACCGCGCTATTGCAGCTTCTAAAGGGGACTACATTGCATTCTTAGATGCCGACGACTATTGGAGTGATGATAAACTGTATGAGCAATTAGGTTATATGAAAGAAAACTCCGAATGTGTTTTAAGCTTTACTAACTATATGCATGTAAATGAAGACTATGAGCCTATTGTGGATTGCTTTTCTTTTTGGCCTGAATTTTCAAAATTTGTTGATAAGAAAAATATGGGCTACCAAAATTTAAAGTCGCCAATGGACTTGCTTATTTTTGCTAATGTAATAGGAACCTCTTCAGTTATGGTTAAACGCTCAGCCATTAATTATATCGGCCGATTTGATAACGTATTAAACAGCGCAAGTGATTGGGATTGCTGGTTAAAACTTGCAAGAATTGGTGATGTAGCTTTTTCACCGCGCATAGCCATGGATTACTTAATGAGAGCGGGCTCTATTACTGCGAATCGTAAAAATAGGCTCAACGCGATGAAAGAAATTGTTTCACGCTGCAAAAGAGATGCTGGAATGATTGCACAAATAAAAGCACAGGCACGTATATTAGAATGCTACGGTGAGTATTATCGAGAAATAGGCGCAAAATTTAAAGCGTTATCGACTACAACTGCCGCGTTTACGTTATTCCCGCATAAACGTAATTTACGCCATTTATTACATGATTTAAAAAACACATTTACTACTGCATCATAAATACTTCGCCAATACACAGCAAATAGCGTTTAAGCTATTTGTTTTGTATTGGCCTAAAGTAAATACTTCACCTAACTTTTTAAATTTAATGTATAACTTAATATTTTATGATCGCTGCCTTTAAACTCACTCACTTCCAGAGAAGATAAATTAAACTCTTGATTGAAAATACAATGGTCAATTGGCAAGCCTGTCATTAAAGTGTGTTTTATTGCAGTAGGTGCAAAGCTGGTATATGCATTTGCAGCTGCATAACAACTTTGCGCATTAAACCAATTAAAATAGCTCGACCAGGGAACAATATTTAAATCTCCCGCAATAAACCAAGGATCTATCTCTTTTGTACTCGCCTCGTTCATTGCTGATAATAACCGATTACGATTATGCCAATGAGTAGCAGTTCTTGGTGAAGGTGGATGGGCAATAAAAGCGGTAATAGGATGTTTATCTAATAACAGCTTAAGCTTAATATAACCTAATCGGTCGCCATCTAATTTAACTTGCTGTCTGTGTATAATCGGTAAACGCGAAATAACCACAATGCCGTAGGGGATCCCTTCGACTTCGCGATAACCAAACAAACTAGCTTTATTTAAAAACGGTTTGAGCAAATGCCGGTTTAAATCGCTAAACTCCTGAAAAACAAGCACATCCCATTGCTGGTTTTGTAAGTTCTTTAGATGCATGTCTACATAGGGATTATTGTAATTTAGATTAATTTGCTTAACTGTTATCGCAGCCTTCGAGGGAATGACTTCTAATGAATGCAGCGGTAAAAGTGAACTTAAATTGATAATACAAATAATCGCAATCACTCCCCCTAGCCATAGTTTTTTTAGCGCAAGCAGTAACAGTGCAAAAAACAACGCAGCAGCTAACAAAGGAAACCGAAAGGATATTAATAAATCAGCGTAATAAAATTGCCACGGATTAAATGCGGCAACAATTAGCATCAAGGCAATTACTGCGATAACAGCAATGCTATAACCTCTTTTTGAATTACACCGCCTACTCGAAATAACCTTGAACATGAACGCCCCTTTTAACAATAAAAAAAGAATATACCTGAGTATATTCTTTATCTTAACTTTGAGTTTTATCAATTAAGCCGATAAAACTTAACCAGAACTCGACATAACCTGATGTTATCTAATCTCAAACATTTGGTTTTGTGTTTGAGCATCAAACTGCCAAGTAAAAGCAAGTGGTTGGGTGCTGGTATCGTAAAACCAAATTTCCGCTACTAGCTCAATATCTTGTCTGCTCATCGCAAGGGTAGTTGTGAGTGCACCTTGCGTTAAAGGGGCTCTAAATAAGCAATTATTGTAATCTGCTCGCTCTGCATTCGATTTTTTCTGACAAATATTCAGATACGCTCTTTCATCACCTCTAGAAAGCGCTACATCAATAGCTAAATTAAATTTTGTTGATAAGTTAAAGTCATTATTGATAACTAAGTTTGCCATTCCTTGGGGCTCAGCTGTTACTGGATCAGCAACTGGTGGAGCTACATTAGTCGGGGCAGGTGCTGCACTTTCATCGCCTCCGCCCCCGCAGGCTGTTAACAGTGATAATGAGCATAAGATAACGGTTAATTTATTCATTACTGTTCTCCTTTAACAACCACACTCGGTGCGTTGTAACTGTTAAACCACTGCGGCGCTTGCTGACCTGACGACTGTGCAAAATTAGCAAAACGATCATAAGCGTTGGTGATGTCTACCCCTTCAAGTGGATGTAGCCACTGCATACCGACTTCAATCGCCCAGGGAAGGCCATTTTCAGTTTGAAAAAATAACTCAGAGGCTTGCTGAGTGGCATCATCTGCACCATTAACAGCGAATAAACTACTATCGAAAGCCTCTGTTGGCGCTTGGTTTTTTAGATGAACCTCCCAGCTTCTTGCATTCTTACCAACTAAAAAGTCACCATGATAAAATCCTTCGCTACCAAAAATGAACGGATCGAGAAGTGTACCAGGTGCATTCGCTAGCGCTTTAGCTGCTTTTAATGGAATAGTCATACTAAACGTTACTTTACTGTTTACGTCACAATTGCTTTCGGTTCTAAAGTAATCACAGCCGGCTTGCTTCGTAATATGTTGCCAAGTGTCCTGCATGAAAATCAAAATTGCCTGCTCACGGTTTGCTTCTAATGGCGAGTCTAGTTGCGGCTCTCCATTGATAGTGTAAATGATATTTTGCTCATCAATTTCACTGCTTAAAATAGCATTGGTTGTGCTATTAGTAGTTTCTGTAAGCCTTACAGCAAAACCATTGTGATAAGTTGCGCCCACTCCAACAAGTTGACCATCAATTTTATAGCCAACCACATTGCTTCCTTCAATCAGCTGCGTAGTACGATAATTTACAACGACATCATTAAAGTCGTAATCGCCTGAGAACGGCCATTTATCTTCATAGGCAAGCGTAACCCAATCGTTTTCACCAGGATAAACAGCGCTAGCAAATGTGGTTATTGGATAATCTTCCACTTCGCCACCTAGCACCCCACCCGTGGCAGTAATTAATGATGCCTCGGAGCCATCAGTAACTCGAAAGCGAGCCCATGTTTGCCCTGCTTTAACATTGCTCGGTACGCTAACTAAAATACTATTATCACCTTTGTTAAGCGGATACTTAGTTACCATGCGCTCAGATTCACTAAAGCCACCATTTTGATCCCAGTCAAACCAAGCATATAAAAAGCTATCAGCTGACGCGTTAACAATAATTTGGCTATCTTGCCCTGCAGCAATCGCGGTTACAAAACTAACCCCGTCATCGGAGTCATCAATGGGATTCTTGATTAAATCATCATTCGTATTGATGTTTTCACCATCGACCGTTTCACCCAAGTAAATAAGATTACTACCAGTACTATTAGGATCAAATAAGTGTCGAGCACCACTTTGCTCAAGACTCGTGTTATATGGACGAGGAGCATCACCAAAATCGATAGAACTATCGGTAACTGCAACTTCTGCAATAGCGCATCGCGCACCATCATTTTGACTAGATTTAGGTCCTGAGGTAAATACGTTTGCTGTTGGTGTGTAGTCAACTACGGGGCTAATACTTAAATCAACTTTATGTATTTTTCCGCTTTTGTTATTACTAAAGTAAAACTGACCGTCAATGTCAAAGTAAGCGGCACCAAATGCGCCCGTATCATCACCAATATCGAGCTGAGTTATAAATTTAGAAGTATTATTAGCAACGTTAATTTCATGCAAATCACCATTTGATTCAACTGCATAAAGTAAATTACTTTGTGGATGAAAGGCAAAATCATAAATCCCTAAATTCCAGTTAGCACTATTAGGTAAAAGCTGCGCAGTAATCTCAGCGGTTAAATCTAAGTTTAAATCAATTTCGTAAAGCCCATACCGAGGAGTATAAACATAATATGAAGCGCGCTGATTTGCTGCATCGCCTGTTACCTGAATGTCACCTACATAAAAATTAGTATCTGGCAGCCCTGTGATATTTAAGCGAGCCATTTGGTAGTTACTGTCTATTTGCACCACACTTTTTGGTGCTTGGCGACTAAAGCCATACAAATACTGATCTTTATAATTAAAGCCAATGGCATTTACGCTTTCATTGTTTGCCTCAGTAGCAAACGTTAAAGTCGCGGCTAACACCGTAGGCTTAGCCGATACTAAATCTATACCGTATAACTGTGCTTTAGCATCTTGCATTAAAAAAGCCTGGCTTGGACAATTCTCAAATGGCTGACTAAGAACGGTGCAAGGCCACAATACACAGCAAACTTTTCCGAGATGGGTTAATTTCATACATAAGCCCTCTATAGTTACATAGTTGAACTAATGCAGACTTTATTCCAAACTTTAACCTATTGAATTTAAATAATAATAAAAAATTACATCACTTAGATATGCAAGTTGCAACACATGTATTTGCATTATGCGAGAGCCAAAAGTATCTTCACCAGCTTTCTGTACCTGTGCTCGTAGACACTGGCTATTTGCTTTAAACATGCAGCAGTTGAGTAAGCTTCATTAAATAAAGTACAATAGAGGAATTAAGGCTGGCCTTTTTAATGGCTGTGCTTGTTCATTTTAGGTAAAAAATCATGGCACACTCTCGCGGAAACTTATTCATTTTATCGGCACCTTCTGGGGCAGGTAAATCTAGCTTAATAAATGCACTACTTAAAAAGCATGCTGATATGAAAGTATCGGTATCGCACACCACTCGCGCACCGCGCCCTGGTGAAAATAATGCAGAACATTACCACTTTGTATCAGTTGATGAGTTTAAAGCGCTGATTGCCAAAGATGATTTTTTTGAATGGGCACAAGTATTTGATAACTATTATGGTACTTCTAAGCAAGCGATTGAAGAGCAACTCGCCGCAGGCATTGATGTATTTTTAGATATTGACTGGCAAGGCGCTCGCCAAGTTCGAGAAATAATGGACGACGTAAAAACTATCTTTATTCTTCCGCCATCAAAACAAGAGCTAGAACAACGTTTAAATAATCGCGGCCAAGACTCTGCTGAAATTATTGCAGGTCGAATGGCGCAAGCTCAATCAGAAACCTCTCATTACAACGAATACGACTATGTTGTAGTGAATGATGATTTTGATACTGCTTTACGCGATTTAGAAACCATAGTAATTGCACAGCGATTAAGGCTAAAAGCACAAACAACACGTCATCAAACTTTAATTAATGAGCTGCTCAAGTAATCTAAATTACGATTAATTTTCGGTTCATGCCTTAAAATAGATAAAAATTAACCACTGGCTATTGGCGAAACTTGCTGCGTGCAGTAAACTACGCCTTTGCTTTTAAATTATTTTGGAGTGCTAAGATGGCTCGCGTAACAGTTGAAGATGCAGTAGATGCAATTGGTAATCGTTTTGACTTAATTTTAGTTGCGGCCCGTCGTGCCCGCCAAATTGCTGTTGGTGGTAAAGATCCACTAGTAGATCCTGAGAACGATAAGCCGACAGTTGTTGCCTTACGTGAAATCGAACTTGGTTTAGTTGATAATTCTTCAATGGATGTTATTGACCGTGAAGAACAACAACATCAAGAAGCGGCAGAACTAGCTGCTGTTGCTGCCATTGTTGGTGGCAACCAATAATCAACCGCCCGGTCTGATTTAGCTAACGGCATAGTTTTTCAACTATAGCCGTTGGCAATCCTTTGTTTTCATCGTATATTCGTAACTTATCCTAACTTATTTGCTTCACGAGAACATTGGAGTGTGAATGTATCTTTTTGAAGGTCTTAAAAAGAAAATCTCAAAATACTTGCCAGCAGACGATGTTGAGCTAGTTCAAAAAGCCTACGTGGTAGCCCGAGAGGCTCATGAGGGTCAAACTCGTTCAAGTGGCGAGCCTTACATTACTCACCCCGTTGAAGTCACTCAAATATTAGCAAGCATGCATCTTGACCATGAAACGCTCATGGCAGCACTCATGCATGATGTGATTGAAGATACCGATTTTAGCCAACAAGATTTAGCTGAAATATTTGGTGAAACGGTGGCAGAACTCGTAGAGGGTGTGAGCAAGCTTGATAAATTGAGCTTCAAAGATAAAAAAGAGTTCCAAGCTGAAAACTATCGAAAAATGATTATGGCAATGACCCAAGATATTCGGGTTATTTTAATCAAGCTAGCTGATAGAACACACAACATGCGCACATTAGGCGCACTTCGTCCTGATAAACGCCGCCGTATTGCTCGTGAAACCCTTGAGATTTATGCACCAATTGCTAATCGCTTAGGTATTCATGATATAAAAAATGAGCTAGAAGATTTAGGTTTTCAAGCACTGTACCCTATGCGTCATCGTGCACTTAAATCGGAAGTGGCTAAAGCGCGTGGTAATCGCAAAGAAGTTATTTCAAATATTCAAACTGAAATTGAAGCTCGCCTTGAAGAATCTGGCATAAAAGCGACCGTATCAGGCCGTGAAAAGCATCTATACAGTATTTATAAAAAAATGCTCAACAAAGAGCTGCTGTTTAACGAAGTCATGGATATTTACGCATTTCGTATTGCAGTAGACTCTATGGATACCTGTTATCGCGTACTTGGTGTAGCTCATAACTTATATAAGCCAATTGAAACCCGCTTTAAAGACTATATTGCTGTACCAAAAACTAATGGTTACCAATCATTACATACTTCTTTAGTTGGCCCGCATGGTATTCCTGTAGAAATTCAAATCCGTACTTTAGATATGGATCACATGGCTGATAAAGGGGTCGCAGCTCACTGGATGTATAAAAAGTCGGGTGACAATGCGGGTCATACTGCACAACAGCGCGCACGCCAATGGATGCAAAGCTTATTGGAATTACAACAAAGCGCAGGTTCCTCGTTTGAATTTGTAGAGAATGTAAAAACAGAGCTATTCCCAGAAGAAATTTATGTCTTTACCCCAGATGGTCGGATTATTGAACTTCCTATGGGTGCAACAGCGGTTGATTTTGCTTATGCAGTTCATACTGATGTAGGTAATACTTGTGTCGGTGCACGTGTGAACCGCAAGCCTTATCCTTTAAGTAAAGCCATTGATACAGGGCAAACAATAGAAATTATTACCAGTTCAGGCGCTCACCCTAACGCAACATGGCTTAACTTTATTGTTACTGGCAAAGCACGCTTAGGCGTACGCAACTACCTTAAAAGTCAACAGCATGAAGAAGCGTTATTACTTGGTCGTCGCTTACTTGACTCAGCGCTAGGGGAAAACAAATTTGATAACCTGCCAGCTGAAAATATTACCCGAGTGCTTGAAGAGCATGAGCTTTCCTCTACCTTAGAACTGCTAGTAGAGATTGGCTCAGGTAACTTAATGAGTATGCTGATTGCTAAACGCTTGTTACAAAACGACAATGATGATTTAAACGACATCGCAAAGCGTGCCAAGGCAACTATTATTGGTACCGAAGGTATGTTGGTTAATTATTCTAAATGTTGTCGTCCTGTACCTGGAGACGCTATTACTGCCCATGTTAGCCAAGGTAAAGGTTTAACCGTTCATCGCCAAGAGTGTAAAAATATTCGTGGTTGGGAAAATGATCGTTCGAAATACCTAGTCGTAAAATGGGATGATAATCCTGAAAAAGAATATATAGCGACTTTAAGAGTAGAAATCATTAACCACCAAGGTGCGCTGGCTAAATTAACCAATGTGGTCGCCACTACGCAGGCCAATATTGTAGAAATAGCTACCGATGAAAAAGAAAGTAATTTATACGTGATAGACTTAGGGATCACAGTTAAAAACCGTATTCATGTCGCCAATATTATGCGCCGCATACGTGTTATGCCCGATGTACAAAAAGTCTATCGTAAAAAATAAAATAGGAACATCATGAATAAAGCATTTATATCAACGGATAAAGCACCTGCAGCAATTGGTACATATAGCCAAGCAGTAAAAGTGGGTACAGCTGTTTATTTATCAGGGCAAATACCACTTGTCCCAGAAACAATGGACGTTATTTCTGAAGACTTTAGTGAGCAAACACATCAAGTATTTAAAAATATCAGTGCGGTTTGTGAGGAAGCTGGCGGTTCTATTCAAGACCTAGTAAAAGTTAATATTTACCTTACTGATCTTTCAAACTTTGCCACTGTGAACGAAGTTATGAGCCAATATTTTAAACAGCCTTACCCTGCGCGTGCAGCTATTGGCGTTCGTGCACTCCCTAAAGGTGTACAAGTAGAAATTGACGGCATTATGGAACTTCCTTCAACAAACTAACCTCTATAAGCTATGAGCGCCGCTCATAGCTTTTACCCCATTCTATAGCTACACTTTGATGAATTCTTGACTCAAAACTAAAATTCTAGCACTCTGTAATCACGTTATTTTATTAAACCTTACTTTTGTAGTAGAAAAGGATAACTTGTGTTTAAGCTTGCTCATAATGGCAATGTATTGCTCGATACGAGTAAATCTGCACCCACCAGTGCTGCTTTTATCATTGAAGCAATTGAACAATCGCCTTACAGCGAGTGTGAAATCGATCATGACGCCATAAATAACTATTTCAGTAGTGCAACACCTGAACGAATCTTAGTCGTTGCAACACGCCACGATGCAACCTTAATCGTTGAAATCAGCGATGATAAAATGCTAGCCACTGGCACGCTCACTCTCGCCAAAGGTGGCGCAACACTCAGTTTTGATGAAGCTAAAAAAGAATTAGTGAAAGCGCATGTTGCTAGAGGTTATAAACAAGCATTTTTAGAGCAGCTTTTACAAAAGCAATTTGAGCTTCCACCTGGCTCTGTAGTTAGCGGGCCACTTGCTAAAGGACGTTTACCTACTGACGGCCAAGATAGTAAATTTAAAGCCATGGTTAAAACCTTAAAAGACCGCCTTAAAGCACCCAAATTAAAAGAAGATGGTAGTGTTGATATGCGTGATTTTGGTAAATTAGCAAGTGTTAAACCGGGTGAATTACTAATCCAGCAGCAACCTGCGACTCCTGGTCAAGAAGGGTTTACCGTGATAGGTGATGTTTTACCAGCCAAACCAGGGCAAGTTCATGCCCTAATTGCAGGTGAGGGTACTGAAATATCAAAAAATAACCCGATGGAATTACTTTCAACTATTGCCGGCGTGCCTGTTGAAATAAATAACGGAATGCGTGTTGACGATATTTTCACTGTTAACGATGTGTCTGTAAAAACAGGCCATATCGACTTTGAAGGTAGTGTAATAGTTAGTAAAAATGTAGAGCCAGGGATGAGGATAAATGCAACAGGTGACATTACCGTTTTTGGTACAGTCGAATCTGGAGAATTAACCGCCGGTGGCGATATACTTGTAAAACAAGGGGTGATTGGCCATCAAAAGCCTGAAGATAAATCACTGTCTTGCAGAATAATTTGCGCAGGTGATGTGCATGCCTCACACTCTCAATATTGCTACATTGAAGCTAACAGCATATTGCTTGACCGCCAAGCCAGCCACAGCTCAATGAAAGCAAAAAATATAATTCAAATTGGTCAATCAGAACTACCTAAAGGAAAGTTATTTGGAGGTGAAATTTTAGATGCCACTAAACTAATTGCCGGAGAAATTGGTAACGAATCAGGGGCTAAAATGGCAATTAATTTAGCCGCTTCAGCTACTCAAATGACCAAAGATATTGATAAATATTTTAGTGAATTAACAGCTGCAAATGAACAGGTTGATAGCTTACAAGCTGCATTAGAAAAAGCAGATTTAATTAAAGATGCTGATAAAAAAAGCGAGCTCATGAATAAGATTGGATCAACTCAGATACATCATAGTCAACAAGCTGAACAACTAGAAAAGCAGATAGCGAGTTTAGAGCAAAAACTAAATACCATGCTCGATGAAGCCATTTTAACCGTAAATACCGTTTTACATTCTGGAGTGGAAATCCATATATTCAACAAGTTACTTAAAACAACCCGTAACTTTCCGCCAAGTAATGTTAAGTTAGAAAACAATAAAATAGAAATTGAGTTTAAAACTTAATTATAAGGGGCTGTTAGTAACAGCCCCTTATTCTTTATAGTAAGCCGTCTACACTGTCATAGGTTTGCGCTGGCCACACACCTACCTGCACTTGCCCTATGTGTTGTTTTTGTAATAACAGCATAGCCAAGCGAGACTGACCAATACCACCACCAATTGTTTGAGGAAATTTACTTTCTAACAATGCTTTATGCCAATCAAACTCTAAACGGTCTTTGTCACCGGTAATTCCCAATTGAGCTTGCAAAACTTCAGGGCTCACTCGAATTCCCATAGATGATATTTCGAAAGCATCTTCAAGAATTGGATTCCATACTAAAATATCGCCATTTAATCCCATATACTGATCACATGTTGGTGTTGACCAATCGTCGTAATCTGGCGCTCTCACATCATGAATTTTACCATCACTTAATGCTCCGCCAATACCAATTAAAAACACAGCACCATATTCTTGAGCAATCGCTTTCTCACGCTGCTTAGCGCTAAAGTCAGGGTACATTTTACGCAGTTCTTCACTGTGTACAAAAGTAATTTTAGCTGGCAAAAATGCTCTTAAGCCAAAGCTTGCACTAACATATTGTTCAGTGGCTTTAATACCTTGGTAAATTGTTTCAACCGTTTGCTTGAGAGTAGATAGCGAACGTTGCGTACTTTCACAAATAACTTGCTCCCAATCCCATTGATCAACATAAACAGAATGGATTGGGCTTAATGAATCTTCATCAGGTCGCAACGCTTTCATTTGCGTATAAATTCCCTCACCTTGTGAAAAGCCATATTCACCCAAGGTTTTACGCTTCCACTTAGCAAGAGAATGCACCACTTCGTAACGGCTATCTGCAATCGCTTTAATATTCACAGCCACGGCGTTCTCGTGCCCACTTAAGTTATCCTGTGTACCGTCGCCTACTTTAGCTAAAATAGGCGCTTGAACTTCAATTAAGCCCAGTTTTTGTTCTAATTGCTGCGAAAAGAACTGCTTAACTTTACTTATTTGCTGCTGCTGCTGCACATAATGTGAACTCATAATAATTGGCCTCATTCCCAGTTATTGTATTTACTACTTAGCGCACAATCACGCTTCAATGAGGTTATCGTAACAATTAAACTATTTAATTCAATATCCCATAATAAAAATAGCTTTACGATATTAAAACCATTAAAAAAGTGGTATAAAAATAACTAATACCATAATTAAAGACGGTTAAATCTATGGAAAATTATCAAATCGATAATCTTGATAAACAGATTCTGCATGCATTAATGGATAATGCGCGTACACCTTATGCTGAATTAGCAAAACGCTTTAGTGTAAGCGCAGGAACAATTCATGTGCGAATCGAAAAAATGAAACATGCAGAGATCATCACAGGTACTCAACTAACCATTAATACAAAGCAATTAGGTTACGATGTGTGTTGTTTTATTGGTATTAATTTGAACAACGCGCGCGATTATCCGCAAACACTTATAAAATTAGAATCATTAGAGGAAGTGGTCGAAGCATATTACACCACTGGTAATTACAGTATTTTTATTAAAGTAATGACCCGCTCTATCGATCATCTACAAGATGTATTAATCAATAAAATACAGGCAATAGAAGCCATTCAATCAACCGAAACCCTGATCTCATTACAAAACCCGATTAGTCGAACAGTGGTGCCTTAAGGTGAAAAATCTCGTATAATTTGCCGAAAAAGAGGACTCCCATGCAGCAAACTCGTTACCAAAGAATTGAAAGTGTACTTTCACGTCGTCAAACCGACCTTACCGTATGCTTAGAAGACGTACACAAACACCATAACTTATCAGCAATTGTTAGAACGGCTGATGCCGTTGGTTGTCATCATGTGCATGCCGTGTGGCCAGAAAAACAAAAGTGGCTAACCAATAATACCTCAGGTGGCAGTAAAAACTGGTTAGACACACATCTTCACAGAAACATAGATGATGCCGTTGCGAGTATGCGTACTCATAATCCTGATGTACAAATTTTAGCGACGCATTTAAGTGAAGATGCTGTCGACTTCAGAGAAATTGATTACACCAAACCTACTGCAATTATTGTCGGTCAAGAAAAAACGGGGATCTCTCCACAAGCCTTAAAGTATGCAGATCAAAACATCATTATTCCAATGCAAGGCATGGTGCAGTCGTTAAATGTATCCGTTGCAGCAGCCCTAATTTTATTTGAGGCGCAGCGTCAACGTGATCTAGCTGGTTTATACAATAGAAATATGCTGAGTGAAGAAATTAAGCACCCAATGTACTTTGAAGGCTGCCACCCAATTATTGCAAGGCAATGCAAACAAAAAAACCTACCTTACCCTGCTCTTGATGAAAACGGCGAAATTGTTGCTGATGAACAGTTTTGGCAGGCGTTAAAACATACTTGATGCATATACAGTGTATCAGTACACTTAACTTACTAAATAATAATAATTGAGCCTACATTGTCTAAACCTAGCTTAAGCCAATACCCAATCACAGAACTTAAAGGCGTTGGTCCTAAAATGGCTGAACGGCTTTTAAAGCTAGGTATTAGTACAGTACAGGACATGCTATTTCATTTGCCGCTTAGGTATGAAGACAGAACCCGTATTTATACAATTAGTGAGTTGACCCCTCATAGCCACGTAACTGTTCAAGCAACCATTGAAACCAGTCAAATAACCTTTGGAAAGCGGCGCATGCTGGTTTGCCAAATAAATGATGGTACAGGTAGGTTAACACTACGATTTTTTAATTTTACCGCAGCACAAAAAAATGCATTTAGCACAGGCAAAATAATTCGTTGCTTTGGCGAAATACGTCGCGGACGTATTGGCTTTGAAATGAGTCATCCTGAATACAGTATTAGCGACACTTTTGAACAACAACCAACATCATCAACACTTACGCCAGTCTATTCAACAACCGAGGGGTTAAAGCAGCTCTCTATTAGGGCGTTGAGTGAACAGGCAATAGAATTACTTCAAAAGTATGCAGTAGAAGAGCTACTTCCCCAACAATGGCAACCATCGCAACTACCGTTAAGTGATGCGTTATTATTACTGCATCGCCCTCCTAATGATGTTGATATAAGTGCGCTTGAACAAGGGACTCACCCAGCTCAGCAGCGGCTCGTATTTGAAGAATTACTGGCGCAAAATCTCAGTTTATTAAAAGTAAGAGAACAGGGACAACAAGTTAAAGCCGTTGCACTTGAGCCCACTAATTCATTAGAAACACAATTTTTAGCACAATTACTCTTTGCGCCAACCAATGCACAAAGCCGTGTGGTATCAGAAATTAAAGCAGATATGCAACACGCTTACCCTATGATGCGACTTGTCCAAGGGGACGTTGGCTCTGGTAAAACACTAGTCGCAGCACTGAGCGCGTTAACTGCGATAGCAAAAGGCTACCAGGTCGCATTAATGGCGCCAACAGAGATATTGTCAGAGCAACACGGAATCAACTTTTCTAGCTGGTTTGAAAGCCTTGGAATAACGGTTGCTTGGTTAGGTGGTAAAACAAAAGGTAAAGAGCGCGTAAGTACACTTGCAATGATCGCCTCAGGTGAAGCGCAAATGATTATCGGTACCCATGCGTTATTTCAAGATGAAGTAAAATTTAACAATCTTGTACTTATCATTATTGATGAACAACACCGCTTTGGAGTTCATCAACGTTTATCACTGCGTGAAAAAGGCCGCTTTGCTGATTGTTACCCACATCAACTAGTAATGACAGCAACACCAATACCGCGTACGCTCGCAATGACCGCCTATGCAGACTTAGAAACCTCGGTGATTGACGAATTACCACCTGGACGGACTCCTATCACTACAGTTGCGATTCCTGATACTCGTCGAGATGACATTATTAGTCGCGTAAAACTTGCCTGTAACGAACAAGGTCGACAGGTTTACTGGGTATGTACACTAATAGACGAGTCTGAAGTACTACAATGCCAAGCAGCGGAAGACAGTGCATTACAGCTAAAAGAAGCATTACCTGAGCTTGCTATTGGCTTAGTCCATGGGCGAATGAAAGCTACGGAAAAGCAAGCCATTATGAGCGACTTTAAAGCGGGTAAAATTCATGTACTTGTGGCAACAACCGTGATCGAAGTTGGGGTTGATGTGCCTAATGCGAGTTTGATTATTATCGAAAACCCTGAGCGCCTAGGTTTAGCACAGCTTCACCAACTACGTGGCCGCGTAGGCCGTGGAGCTACGGCATCTCACTGCGTGCTTTTATACCATGCACCACTTTCACATACCGCACAGAAACGGTTAGGAGTACTGCGCGATAGTAACGACGGATTTGTTATCGCAGAACGTGATTTAGAAATACGCGGCCCAGGTGAAGTCCTTGGAACAAAACAAACCGGCTTAGCAGAATTTAAAATTGCAGACTTAACAAGAGATAAGCAGACCTTAAATCAAGTTAGACCCATAGCACAACAGATGTTGAAGCAATATCCTCAGTATGTAGACCCTCTCATTCAACGCTGGTTAGGCAACAAGTCAAGTTACGCACAAGCTTAGTTACTTATTCGCATAAAGCCACATATTAATTTTCCCAACTAGTTATTCCCTATACCACAACTATTTCCCTACACCTTGCGCCTGTTTTTTCACTTTCCTGCAGACGTAAAAAAGCCCGACTCTTTCGAATCGGGCTTTCTTGTATTTGGAGCCTGGTAATGACCTACTTTCACATAAC